>JAAVGC010000016.1 GCA_014800445.1 Bacteroidales bacterium
TTCATAATCGCGCATAGACTCCCATGACTCATACATACTCTTATCTTTTGGTACAAAGAAAGAGGGATCAACCGTATGTGCCCATTGAATCACGCCTGTAGCATTCATCCATTCTTCCGATGTTGCACCATCAAGATAACTGAGTGATAGTATATTCCCATCTTTCGACATGAATATACGCACTCCGGCCACTTTATTCTGATTAACCATTACCTGCGTACCACCCACAAACTCACCGTTCCGAAACACCCTTATGCCACATATCTCTTCAATACGGTCTACCGGCACTTCGGCATGATATACAGCTCCGTCACGCTCCATCAGCGTACGATGTTCATTGTCCCATCTGTCAAACAGTGAGATCGTGCCTACATATATATCAGTTTCTTTTAAAAAGCCATCCACATCAAAAGTATCTATGCTACTTTCCTCTTTAGTATCACTCAAAATGTGAAGCATTACAGACAATCTTGCATTACCCAACTTCACAGCATTGGCTACAATATTATTCTGAGCAAAGACCATCACACTATTCATCATTACAAACAAAAGTAATGACACACATCTTAAAGCAACACTTTTCATGAAAAACACAGATTCTAAAGTTAAAAAAGAAGCATCGTAGACTACACATACCACCATGCAGCCCACGATGCAAATATATAAATTTCATTTCAATAATTCTCTTAAAGAGATTTCTTTTCACTTTCTCCGTTCTCAGTCTTTCTTGATGTATAACACATAAGAGGTACTTTATATGGATAATTCACATTAGTATCACACCTACCCGACAGAGTTAATCCTCCATCACCAATAAAAGAACATCTGTCATTAGGTTGCTTGCCTAGACAAGCAGCTTCACGGGCTGTTAATGCTCCGGTTCCTGAAGATGCTCCTGAAGTTGAAATCCCGGCACATAATAAATATTTCGTTACATAGTCACAATTACAGGTTCCACTGTAAGATGCTCCACTATTATACCATGCACATCCATCTCCAACCTGTTTACCGAAACACGCATCTTTTTGTGGTTTAAGATCGGAATGCCAGATATCATCCCACCATGTCGCTCCACTGCCAGACCCACATGGCCCCGAACCAGAACCAATCCCCGAACCAGAACCCGACATATCCGTTCCTGAATAGTAATCATGCCCCTCACGAACTTGTTTCATCTCTTCCACTGTTAAAACTACAAAACCGCCACGCATTCTTTTGCCATCACTCTCGTTTTTCATTTGTATTATTGTTTAATTTATACCCTATTGCAATGTCTTATCATAACATAAGTTTAATCACAATTGTTTAGCTATTAATCGTTTTTTACTAAATTTGCGCCAAGTCTACATCCACCAATGCGAGTCACTTTTCTCACACCGCCGTCGTTTTTACACCGTCAGCCCGCCGAACGCTCGGCAGGATGCACGCGTGTGGTCGTGGCTGCACCCAACATCTATTTCCTGACGCTTGCAGCCACCGTGCGCCGCGACACTGGTGCCGATGTGGCACTGATCGATTTCACTCACGGCACATCACCATTGANCCGGTTTCAGCATTTCGCCGATGATCCCGGGTGTGATTTNATCTTTATATGGGGAGTGAACCTCTCGCTCGACGATGACCGCCGCGCGCTTGCCCGAATCCGTGCGAAACATCCCGGCATTCCCGTTGTTTTCGCCGGCCCGGGGCCTACCTACGC
Organism: Bacteroidales bacterium; assembly: GCA_014800445.1. Lineage (GTDB taxonomy): Bacteria > Bacteroidota > Bacteroidia > Bacteroidales > Muribaculaceae > JAFLTL01. The sequence continues at coordinate 1,700 of JAAVGC010000016.1, forward strand.
TCCGCAGAACTACCTCACCGACCCGCATACATTCGTCCTACGCGGCGAGCCTGAAATCACAGCCTGTGAGCTTGTCAATGCNATCGCCACGGCAATCCCGGCTGAACACATCAGAGGTCTATCATGGCTCGATGCCGACGGACAGATACACAACAACCCTTCCCGCCCGCTCAACGGCGATCTTGACGCACTCCCCTTCCCCGCACGCGACCTTATTGGCCGCCGCACTTTTCATAATCCTAAACTGAAAACGGGGCCTTACACCACCGCTTTCACCTCACGAAACTGCCCGTATCACTGTATTTTCTGCGTTTCTTCGTCGCTCTCGTTCGCATGTGAGATCGAGCACCGGCGTGCTCACGACGGCAATAAACCGCCGGTGCGTTTCCGCTCTGTCGCCTCAGTCGACGCTGAAATGTCGGTTATCGCCGCGCAAGGCTATCGCGCCGTGGGATTCATGGACGACAATTTCATATGGAACGAGGCGCGCACTGCCGCGATATGCCACGTCATGCGGCGTCACGGGCTTCTATGGGGATGTCAGGCGCGCGCCGACGCAATTACTCCGGTTATTGCCTCCATGCTCGCCGGAAGCGGCTGCCGCTACGTCGATATCGGCGTTGAGTCATTTGACGACCGCATTCTTGCTTACATCAAAAAAGGGGAAACCGCTGCCGACATCCGCCGCGCAGTCAGTCTGCTTGCCGAAGCCGGTGTGTCGGTGAAACTCAACATCCTCATCGGCAGCTCGCCACTTGAGACTCCCGACACCGTCAGGCATACACTACGCGAAGTGCGTCGCCTTCCGGTCGATCAGGTCATGATCAACATCGTGTCACCATTTCCCGGCACAGAGTTTCATCAGCTGTGTGTCGACAACGGATGGCTTGAAGGTGGCCGCTACGTCCCAACCGACGTTCAGCGCAATTCCATTCTCCGGCTGCCTCACCTTTCGCCCGGGCAGATGGAGCGTCTGCTTTTCCGCCATAATCTGCGCTTCTTCCTCTCTCCACGCTTCATCGTCAGGCAACTTAGCCGCTTCCGGTCTACAGCCGAGTTCGTAGCCGCACTGAAATCACTGAAATTAAAACTGTTCGGATAATGAGAATCTCTATCATTATCCTCACCTGCAACCAGTGCCGGCTCACGCTTCAGTGTCTTGCCTCACTTGGCACTCTACCATCTGATGTCGAAGTTATCCTTGTCGACAATGGTTCTACCGATTCCACCGTCAGCGATGTAGGCCGTCTGTTTCCCGGCGTTATTGTCGTCAGGCTCAGGGAAAATATCGGTGTGGCTCGTGGTCGCAACGAAGGTATCAGTCGTGCCNGTGGACGCTACATCATGCTGCTCGACAACGATACCCTCCCTACTCCCGAAGCCATCATGTCGCTTGCCGCCTATCTCGACGCTAACCCATCCTGTGCGTTGGTAGCCCCCCGTCTGACCGATGTCCACGGACACACTCAGCGCTCATTCCGCCCATTTCCAGGCCTACTCGAGAAGATGCGCTCTCTGCTGCATCTCACGACCGATCTTATACCTGCCCACAAAATCCCGGTTCTCCCCTTCTCCCCCTTCTACGTCATCGGAGCTGCCCAACTTGTCCGCCGCAGCGTGTTTGAGAAAATCGGATTGCTTGACCGACGCATCTTCTACGGTCCCGAGGATGCCGACCTCTGCATGCGCATCCGCCAGGCAGGCATCGGCGAAATCATCTATCTTCCTTCCACCACCGTAGTCCATCGCTGGCAACGTGCATCCCGCTCACCATTTTCATCACTTTGGCGGCGGCACATCATGTCACTGTTATATTTCTACTGTAGGCACCGACGTTTCCTCTGATGCCGAAATCCCGGCCAATTGCACTCCCCTCCTCTTGCGCTCAACAAGCCACGCGGCGGCGATCGACATGATCGGACTCATGATGTTGAAAACACAGAATGGCAGATATGAAAGTGTTGCGACGCCAAGTACTGTCGACTGCGTCAGGCCGCATGAGTTCCACGGTATAAGCACCGATGTTACCGAAGTCGAGTCTTCCACAGTCCGGCTCAGCACCTTCGGTTCCATGCCTTTGCGTCCATAGAGATCAGAATATACATTCGCGTTAAGGATTATCGACAGGTATTGGTCGGAAGTGGCGCAGTTAAGAAAGATACCTGTACCGACGGTAGCCGACACAATACCCGAGCGCGAATGCAGATGTTTGAGAAAAGTACCGGTGATCGCTGAGATCATTCCTGAGCCGAGCATCACGCCGCCGAAAAACATTCCCGCAAGCACAAGCAGTATAGTGGGCATCATTCCCTTCACGCCACCGGTCGAGGTCAGGTTTTCCAGTATCTCATCATCTACCCCCGCCGATGAACCCATACAGAGTGCTTTTAGCACCTCGGGCACCTGTTCAAGATTTCCTCCCTGAAACACAAATACCCCCACACATCCTGCCACAGTCGAAAGAATCAGCGTGTTTCGTGTCGACACTCTTAAAGCGAGAAGCACAATCGTCAGCAGCGGTATAGTGAGTGTCCATGCGCTGATGTTGTAGATGCCTTCAAGACCGCCTATCAGTGACTGTGCGTTTTCCTCTGCGGCACCGGGAGTGGCAAACAATCCGACGGCACCGAACACTGCAAGTGCTATCCCCAGTGCCGGGAGCGACGTGCGCATCATGTTGCGTATGTGACCGAAAAGATCCACTCCGCAAGTCGAGGCCGCAAGCACTGTAGTGTCGCTCAGCGGCGAAACCTTATCACCGAAATATGCACCCGAGATGATCGCACCCGCTATGAGGGGCGGATAATACCCCATTGCTTCACCTATACCGATAAATGCCAGACCAATAGTGGCGATAGTGGTCCACGAGCTACCCGAAAGCACCGANACACACGCACACACCACACATGCCACAAACGGGAAGATACTCGGATTTATNAGCTCAAGACCATAGACGATAAGCGTGGGCACGACACCGCTTGCCATCCATGACACCGACACCGTACCGATAAGTGCCAGNATAGGCACTGCAGGCAGAATCTGACTTGAACATAACTTNAGCCCCTGTCGGTATTCGATTCCCGAACGCCGGTAGAACAGCATCGATACACCTAAAGCCACAGCAGCACAAANCAAAAGCACCGTCCAGCTCCAGTCCTGCACATAATCCGTACCACCTGCGTTGATAAGCAGNCCGATCATCGTGAATAATACAACAAAAGGTATAAGCGCAGCCTTCAGTCCGGGCATACGGTCATTTCTCTTACTTTCCAAATTTCAGCTTATTGATTGGTTTAAAATCACTTCANATATCATTGGCCGGTATTTGCCGGAATGATCGTGATGCAAAGTTAACGCTATATATCCACACCCCATGTGTTAAATGTCAAATAAATTCAAAACTTTTATAACGCGCATTTTAGCAGATTGTCAAATATTCCAAAAATGCATCATTCNAATGTTAAATAATATTAAATATACATTATTTATCTTCTACACCAATTATCTCTCCAATGCTTTTCCACTAAAAAAAACTATATTTGCAGTGAGCAATCAGGAGGAGGCCACGGCTTCCTCCATTTTATTATAGACAATGATAGACAAATCACATATTACATCAGTCGTTGAGAAAGCTATAGAAGGCACCGGTCTCTACCTCGTGGATATTACCATCGAGCCTTCCAACCGCATTGTGGTTGAGCTTGACTCGACCGACGGCATGGATGTCGAGTCNTGCGCCAAGGTCAGCCGCGCTATNGAGANCTCGCTNGACCGTGACAAAGAAGACTTCGAGCTTGAAGTCGGATCTGCCGGACTCACAGCACCATTCAAGGTGCGTCAGCAGTACCTGAAAAATATCGGAAACGAGATCGAGGTGCTCACCACCGANGGCCGCAAGCTTCGCGGCACTCTCTCGGCCGTTAACGCTGATGACTANATCATCGAAGTCCCTGTCAAAGAGAAGGCACCGGGTGCCAAGCGTCCGGTAGTGGTCATGAAACCTGAGACNATCCCTTTTGCCATGACTAAGACCGCGCGTTATGTCATCGACTTCAAATAATGACAATCAAGAAACAACAACTTCACCAATCGACACTATACCACGACGATGGCAAAAAAAATAGACGCCACCCCAAACATGGTGGAAAGCTTCGCTGAGTTCAAGGAGCTGAAGAATATCGACAAGACAACAATGATTAGCGTGCTNGAGGAGTCATTCCGCAANGTGCTCGCTAAGATGTTTGGCACCGATGAGAATCTTGACGTGATCATGAACCCCGACAAAGGCGACGTTCAGATCTTCCAGAACCTCGAGGTTGTGCCCGACGGTGAGGTTACCAACCCGAATCTTCAGATCGGAATAACCGAAGCGCGTGCCGACAACGATCCCGAAGTGGAGATCGGAGAGGAGCACACCAAGGAAATCATCTTCGCCGACTTCGGACGCCGCGCCATACTCAACCTGCGCCAGACACTCCAGTCCAAGATCCTCGACCTTCAGAAAGAAGCCGTTTATGAGAAATTCAAGGAGCTCGAGGGCGAACTCATTACCGGCGAGGTATATCAGACATGGTCGCGCGAGACTCTTCTTCTCGATGCCGAGAAAAACGAACTTATGCTCCCCAAGAGCGAGTCTATACCACGCGACTTCTTCCGCAAAGGCGAGACAGTGAGAGCCGTCGTTGCCAATGTCGACAACAAAAACAACAACCCCAAAATCACCGTTAGCCGCACCAACGAGAACTTCCTTCGTCGCCTCTTCGAGATTGAGGTTCCCGAGATTCAGGACGGACTCATAAGCATCCGTGCCGTAGCGCGCATTCCCGGTGAGCGTGCCAAAATCGCAGTTGAGAGCTACGATGACCGCATTGACCCCGTTGGAGCCTGCGTAGGAGTGAAAGGCTCGCGCATACATGGCATTGTCCGCGAGCTGCGCAACGAGAACATCGACGTAATCACCTACACTGCCAACCCATCCCTCTTCATTCAGCGAGCACTGAGCCCCGCCAAGATCTCATCCATCCGCATCGATGAGGAAAACAAAAAAGCTGAAGTTTTCCTCCGTCCCGAGGAAGTGTCCCTCGCAATCGGTAAAGGTGGATCCAACATCAAGCTCGCCACACAGCTCACCGGTTACGAAATCGACGTCTATCGCGATGCCGAAGAGGAAGTGACCGAGGAAGATATCTACATTGACGAGTTCAACGACGAGATCGATAGCTGGATTATCGACTCACTCAAGCAGATCGGACTTACCACTGCCAAGGCCGTACTGAAGACACCCCGCGAGGTGCTCATTGATCAGGCCGACCTTGAGGAAGAAGATGTAGATCATGTACTTCAGGTGTTCAAAGCCGAGTTTGAGGACTGATAACCGCGCTTCACTGACATTTGCGATTTAACGAGATATAACAGAGAAACAAACACCCTCCTCCCTGCATGGCGAGAATAAAGATAAGCAAAGTAGCAAAAGACCTCAACGTTTCAGTTGCAACAGTCGTTGAGGCACTTCGTAAGAAGAACATCACAGTCCCCGACGACAACCCTAATTTCCGTCTGGAGGAGGCTGAGGCAGACATTCTGTACCGTCAGTTCAAGGTCGACAAAGATCAGAAGAACAAATCTGAACAATTCTCCACACAGCGCCATAAGGAACGCAAGCCCGATCACAACACATCATCGGCGCAGGCTCCAGCCCAGGCTAAAGCGGCCGAAACCCCGGAGGTGCCGACCGTCAAGCGCCCCGTGTTCATTGGCAAGATCGACCTCAAGACCGGTAAACCCATTGAAGATACCAAGCCCGAAGCACCAAAACCTGCTCCGGCACCAAAACCCGAGCCGAAACCTCAAGTGCAGCCAGCCNCTGAGGTGAAACCACAACCCGCTCCGGCTCCCAAACCTGAAACCAAGCCCGAACCGAAACCCGAGGCACCCACCCCCGTGCAGCAGGCTCCGGCACCTAAGCCGCAGNCNAAACCCGAGCCNAGNCAGGAATCAAAACCTNCGCCTAAACCTCAGCCCAAACCGACAGCTAAACCCGCTCCGGCTCCCAAACCTGAGGCCAAACCTGAGGCCAAGTCAGAGGCNAAACCGGAAGTCTCCAAGACTGAGACTCCTAAAACTGAGCCCGCCAAGACGGCAAAACCTGAGATATTCACTCTCGGCGAGCCACAGGAAGCTCCCGTGAAGCTCAATGTCATTGGTAAGATTGACCTTTCTGCTATCAATCAGTCCACCCGTCCCAAAAAGAAGACCAAGGAGGAGCGTCGCCGTGAGGCACGAGCCCAGCACAATGGTGAAAATGGTCAGCAGGGTGGCGGCCAGAACGGTGACCGCAAAAAGCGTCGCCGCATCGATGGCAAACAGAAAGTCGACATCGAGAAGACCGTTCAGCAGCAGCGTGGCGGTGGTAACGGCGGTGGAGGCAACAACCACAACCGCCCCTCCGGACAGCAGAATCAGGGTGGCCAGCAGCAGAACCAGGGCGGCGGAAAAGGACGTGCTAAAGACGGCGCACGCAACCGTGGCAACAACCGCAACAACGCGCCCCAGCACGCCGCCGTCAACGAGGAGGACGTACAGAAGCAGGTACGCGAGACACTCGCACGCCTCACTGCCAAGGACAAGGGACAGAAAAAAGCCACAAAGTGGCGTAAAGAGAAACGTGAGGCATTCGCCAACCGCGAGCGTGAGGCTGCCGAACAGGAAGCAGCCGAGAGCCGCACACTCAAGCTCACCGAGTTTGTAACCGCCAACGACCTTGCATCCATGATGGACGTACCCATCAACCAGGTCATCGGCACGTGCATGAACATCGGTGTAATGGTATCGATCAACCAGCGACTTGATGCCGAGACTATCAACATCGTTGCCGAGGAATTTGGATTCACCACTGAGTACGTTTCCGCTGAAGTTGTCGAGGCTATCAGTCAGGACGAAGACCGCGAGGAAGACCTTGTCAGCCGTCCACCCATTGTCACCGTCATGGGACACGTTGACCACGGTAAGACATCACTGCTTGACTACATCCGCAAAGCCAACGTAATCGCTGGCGAGGCCGGNGGTATCACGCAGCACATCGGTGCTTACAACGTAAAACTCGCCGACGGACGCCATCTTACATTCCTCGACACTCCCGGTCACGAAGCATTCACCGCCATGCGTGCCCGTGGTGCCAAGGTTACCGACTTATGTATCATCATCGTGGCTGCCGACGACAACGTCATGCCGCAGACCGTCGAAGCCATCAACCATGCTTCTGCCGCTGGCGTACCAATCGTCTTTGCAATCAACAAGATTGATAAACCCCACGCCAACCCCGACAAGATCAAGGAAGAGCTTGCAGCCATGAACTATCTCGTCGAGGACTGGGGCGGCAAATACCAGTCGCAGGACATCTCCGCAAAGAAGGGCACCGGAGTTGAGGAACTCATGGAGAAGGTGCTTCTTGAAGCCGAGATGCTTGAGCTTAAGGCCAACCCCAACCGCAAGGCAATTGGCTCAATCATCGAGTCGTCGCTCGACAAAGGACGCGGCTACGTGGCAACCGTACTTGTTCAGAACGGCACACTCCGTGTCGGTGATACAATCCTGGCAGGCACCCACTACGGTCGTGTCAAAGCAATGTTCAACGAGCGTAACCAGCGCATTAAGGAAGCAGGCCCCGCCACTCCCGCGCTTATCCTCGGNCTCAACGGAGCACCCACAGCCGGCGACACCTTCAACGTGCTCGACACCGAGCAGGAAGCCCGCGAAATCGCCTCCAAGCGTGAGCAGCTTCAGCGTGAGCTNGGTCTCCGCACCAAGAAACTCCTCTCGCTTGANGACATAGGCCGTCGTCGCGCAATAGGAAACTTCCAGGAGCTCAATATCATCGTCAAAGGCGATGTTGACGGCTCCATCGAAGCACTCTCTGACTCTCTTATCAAACTCTCCACCGAGGAGATTCAGGTCAACGTCCTCCACAAAGCCGTTGGAGCAATCTCTGAGAGCGATGTCACACTTGCGTCAGCATCTGATGCCATCATTATCGGNTTCCAGGTGCGTCCCTCCATGGCAGCACGTAAGGCAGCCGAGCGCGACGGTGTCGAGATTCGTCTCTACTCAGTCATCTACCAGGCGATCGAGGAAGTCAAGGATGCAATGTCAGGTATGCTTGCTCCNGAACTCAAGGAAGAGATCACCGGTTCAGCNGAAGTACTTGAGACATTCCACATCTCAAAAATCGGTACGATCGCAGGTTGCCTCGTCCGCGATGGCAAAATCAAGCGCGGTTCCAAGTGCCGCCTGATCCGCGACGGTATCGTCAAATACACCGGCGAACTCGCATCGCTCAAGCGCTTCAAGGACGACGTCAAGGAAGTCCTCTCAGGCTACGATTGCGGCATGTCTATCGCAGGCTACAACGACATCCATGTCGGTGACTTCATTGAAGGCTTTGAGGAAGTCGAGGTTAACCGCTCACTTTAATATTCCCCTTGACCCTTTACCTGAATATAGGATCCAACATAGGCGACCGCAGGAGCAATATGCTCCGTGCGGTCGCACTTATTAAGAAACTGCCCTGGTTGCATCCCCACACACTACGTCTTTCCGATTTCATCACCTCTCCCCCATGGGGCTACGATTCATGCAACAACTTTCTCAATGTTGGGNTTGCCGTTGAAATAGATCCCGATATTCCTCCNCTGACGATACTCGANGACTTGCTGCAGGTACAGTTTTCCGTTAATCCGTCACCACATCGTGACGAATCAGGAAACTACGTTGATCGCAACATNGACATCGACATAATCGCCATAGATCAGCTGACATTCAATCATCCACGCCTTACCATACCCCATCCGCGCATGCACCTGCGCCAGTTCGTTATAGCACCGATGCGTCAGCTCGCACCCGACTGGAAGCATCCTGTNTATGGAAAATTGTAGCGAAAAAATCATAATCACGTCCNAGACTTGTATAACTTTTGTAACGGATATATAAATTATTTCCTATATTTTTGCATCGTAAACAAAGGGACAGAGGNTCCCGAAGAAATTAAAACCAGTCATTAACGCCGAACATTATCACNTCGGCAACGGAAAAAGATTAGACCAATCAAAATCATATAAAAGCCGGTCATCATCACATTTGAGACCGCAATGGAAAAAATTATATAGCGCTGTCGAGATGACAAGCGCTATTTTAATTTTAATGCCAGATAAATTTGCAACTATCCAAAAAAAGATATATCTTTGCACCATACTTAAGGAAAGATGGCAGAGTGGTCGATTGCGGCGGTCTTGAAAACCGTTGAGGGTCACACCTCCGGGGGTTCGAATCCCTCTCTTTCCGCCAACAAAAATAGCCTCGGCATCCA
>JAAVGC010000017.1 GCA_014800445.1 Bacteroidales bacterium
GTCTTCCCGTGCGCGGTCAGAGCACAAAGAACAATGCCCGCACCCGCAAGGGCCGCAAGAAGACCGTAGCCAACAAGAAGAAGGCAACGAAGTAAATTGTAAGGTAACAATATTCTTGAGCTTATATGGCAAAGAAAACAGTCGCAGCGAAGAAGAGAAACGTGAAGGTGGGCGCCGAAGGCCAGCTGCACGTGCACTCGTCGTTCAACAACATTATCGTCTGCCTCGCCAACAGTGAAGGTCAGGTTATCTCCTGGTCATCGGCAGGTAAGATGGGTTTCAGAGGTTCTAAGAAGAACACTCCTTATGCAGCTCAGATGGCAGCACAGGATTGCGCCAAGACTGCATACGATCTGGGTCTCCGCAAAGTGAAGGCCTATGTGAAGGGTCCAGGCAACGGACGTGAGTCAGCTATCCGCACGATCCACGGATCGGGCATCGAGGTAACGGAGATCGTTGATGTAACTCCGCTTCCCCACAATGGCTGCCGTCCTCCCAAGCGTCGTCGTGTGTAATTAAAACATTTCATTGGCGTTGTGTCGGTCTCTCCTATGCAGGGATGAGTGCATGTGCATGACGACAAGATGTGAAAGAAATCAAATCTTAAATAAGCGCAAGGAATAAGGCCGTGTTGCAAAGGGTCCCGCGATGCTGACAGAAGCTACCGTCCGGGCCGGCATCACAGACGAAAATCGATAAAACGACACAATACTGCCAACCTCATCGACCGGAGGAACCGTCGGAGTGGATGGGCCATAATCAAGATCACCTCTCTATGGCCGCGGCTGCACTCGACGAAGCCCCGCGGGAGTTTTAAGTGGTTAAGTGTCGCAAATACGTAAGGAATTTGAGATTTTCAGCCGGCAATCGGCATCTACCCTGACAGCGACTGCCTATCTTGGATAAAGAGAACGTGTCGCGCGGCAGTTTCCCCCTCGAGCGGCCATAGTATTCCGTAAGCGCAAAAGATAACCGACCCAAAATGGCAAGATATACAGGACCAAAGTCCAAAATCGCCCGCAAATTCGGCGAACCGATTTTCGGAGAAGACAAAGTGCTTGCTCGCCGCAATTTCCCCCCGGGCCAGCATGGTCAGAATAAGCGTCGCAAGACGTCGGAGTATGGCGTGCAGCTTCGCGAGAAGCAGAAGGCTAAATACACCTACGGAGTGCTCGAGAAGCAGTTCCGCAACATGTTTGAGAAGGCTTCCCGCATGAAGGGTATCACCGGTGAGCTTCTTCTTCAGCTCCTGGAGAGCCGTCTCGACAATGTGGTGTATCGTCTGGGTATCGCTCCTACTCGTGCGGCAGCCCGTCAGATCGTGCTTCACAAGCATATCACTGTAAACGGTGATGTATTGAATATCCCGTCGTATCAGGTTAAGCCCGGCGACGTTGTGGGTGTGAGAGAAAAGTCAAAGAGCCTTGAGGTAATCGCCGACAATCTGGCAGGCTTCAACCACAGCAAATATCCCTGGATCGAGTGGGACGAGGCTACCAAGTCAGGTAAATTCCTTCACGTTCCTGCACGTGAGGATATCCCTGAAAACATCAAGGAGCAGCTGATCGTCGAGCTGTACTCTAAGTAATAATCTCACAAATTCCCTCTAAATGGCTATTTTAGCATTCCAAAAACCCGACAAGGTTCTCATGCTGGAGTCCAACGACTTCTTCGGCAAGTTTGAATTCAAGCCGTTGGAGCCAGGCTACGGTATTACTGTGGGCAACGCGCTGCGTCGCGTTCTGCTCTCGGCTTTGGAGGGATATGCCATTGCTTCGATCAAAATCGATGGTGTCAAGCATGAGTTTGACACTATCCCCGGTGTTAAGGAGGATGTGACCAATATCATCCTTAACCTCAAGAAGGTTGACCTGAAGCATATAACCGAGGGCGTCGACACAGAGAAGGTGGTCATCCCTGTTTCGGGCGAGGTGTTTAAGGCCGGCGACATAGGTAAGGTGCTTACCGGATTTGAGGTTCTCAATCCCGAACTGGTAATCTGTCATCTTGATCCTTCGGCTTCGTTCAACATCGAGCTTACAGTGAACAAGGGTCGCGGCTGGGTTCCGGCTGACGAGAATGCGGAGGGTATCGATGATATCCACGTGATCGCCATCGACTCGATCTACACGCCGATCAAGAACGTGAAGTACACGGTGGAGAATTTCCGCGTGGATCAGAAGACTGACTACGAGAAGCTTCTCCTTGAAATCACCACTGACGGCTCAATCCACCCGAAGGATGCCCTTAAGGAAGCAGCCAAGGTGCTGATCTACCACTTCATGCTCTTCTCTGACGAGAAGATCACTCTTGAGGCTCCCGAGACGGAGACCAATGAGGAGTTTGATGAGGAGGTGCTGAGAATGCGTCAGCTTCTGAAGTCGAAACTCGTCGACATGGATCTGTCGGTGCGTGCATTGAACTGCCTCAAGAGCGCCGAGGTGGAGACTCTTGGCGAACTGGTGGTGTTCAACAAGAACGATCTGTTGAAGTTCCGCAATTTCGGCAAGAAGTCGCTCACCGAGCTTGACGATCTTCTCAACCGTCTGAACCTCTCGTTCGGTATGGATATCTCAAAGTACAAACTTGACAAAGAGTAAAACACAGCGATGCGACACAATAAGAATTTCAATCACCTCAGCCGCAAGAAGGCTCATCGCGATGCGCTCTTGGCCAACATGACCATTGCTCTTATCGAGCGCAAGCGCATTTTCACTACGCTGGCCAAGGCCAAGGCTCTCCGCATGTATGCAGAGCCTCTCATCAACCGGGCTAAGGAGGACACGATGGCCAATCGCCGTCATGTGTTCAGCTACCTCCAGAACAAGTATGCCGTCACAGAGCTTTTCCGCGAGATCGCAGAGAAGATCGCTGACCGCCCGGGAGGTTACACCCGTATTCTCAAGACCGGCAACCGCCTGGGCGACAACGCTCAGATGGCAATGATCGAGCTTGTGGACTACAACGAGAACATGCTCAAGGATGCTGCTCCCGCCAAGAAGACCCGCACCCGCCGCTCACGTCGCGGCAGCGGCTCTCAGGCTGCTCCTGCCGCCGAGGCACCTGCAACCGAGGCTCCCGCAGCTGAAGCTCCTGCAGCCGAATAATCGCCGCAAGAGTCATAAAGACAGTGAAGGCCGTCGAGATCCCGAGTGGATCAAGACGGCCTTTGCCATTTTTAAAAAAGAGTTGAAAGTTCAGCGGGCTGCTGCATGGTGTGCAGCAAAATGGCGTCGCATGAGATGGTCGAGGGAGAGGAGAATTGCCGATGCNACAACGAGCATGACTATGATGGGGGAGGTGATCACGTTCTCGACAAAAGTGAATGACTCCATGAGGGTGCTCAGGATGGGGAGACCCATGCTGAATTTAATTCCGACGAGACTGAACATCACTGCTGCCATTGCTACCATGAGAAGGCCCACAACTGAAATCAGGATGAGCCCGCGGACGTAGGCCCGGCGCTCGGCGACGCGGTCGATCTCGAGCATTGTACCGGCGATGAAATCGGTCGGGAGCGGGAAGCGTGCGTTGTAGCGCATGAGTGCCTGCCGCAGATCGGGAGAGAGGTTTTTATTGTCTGATTCCATCGGAAATGATTTTTTGCAGTTTCTTACGTGTACGGAACAAGCGTGTCTTTGCGTTTGTTTCGGTTATCGACATGATGAACGCTATTTCGGCAAGCGATTTTTCATCGAGATAGAAGAGAGAGATGAGTGTGCGCTCATCGGGATGAAGCAGGTCAAGTGCCTTATAGAGCATTTCGACAGTGGGGGTACCGTCGGTGATTTCCCCGTCATCGGGGGTGCTTTCGGCGATGTTGTCCCAAAACCGATCGTCGCCATAAGCTGAATCGGGTGAAGGAGCGCGGCGCAGACGCGAGACTACCATGTTGTAGCTGATGCGAAACAGCCATGTGGAGAATGAGGAGTCGCCCTTGAATGAAGAGAGGGAGCTAAACACCTTGATGAATATTTCCTGTGTGGTGTCGGCCGCATCTTCGCCGTCGCCCATCATTCCGGCTACCAGGGCGTAGACACGGGGCGCGTATCGCTCCATGATCGAAGCAAAGGCGCGTGTGTCGCCCCGGAGGACGTCGGCGATAATGGTCTGGTCGGAAGCTGTGGTTGTCATTGCATATCTTTTGACGCTATGTGTGGGGAAAGGTTACAGTTTCCGTGCATGAATTTTGTTTGGATTTTTTTTGCAACGGCTGTAACCTTTGCAGCAAGGGAGCGTCTAAAGGGATGAACGGGCAGAAAACCGGCCACGTGGTGCCCCGCGACAAGAACTAACACAAAATAACGAAAAAAATATAAGATTATGATGGATTTTATCACTATTCCGGCAGTGCTGACAGTGATCGGCTATTTCATTTACAAGCTTTTTGAGCTCTTTGTGTGCAAGAAAGAACGTCTTTATATGATCGAGCATGCTAAGGATTTCTCGGTCAACGGTATCGATAGCAAGTTTTACAACCAGTTGGGACTTAACCTGTCGTTCTCGGCTCTGAAGTGGGGCGCATTCATTCTCGGTATCGGTCTCGGGTTGGTTGTGGCTTATTTTATCAGTATCAGCACGATGTCGATCAAGCAGATTGGAGAATGGGAATACCGCCAGCTTATCGGCGTGATCTACGGTGGNTGCACCCTTCTGTTCGGCGGTCTCGGGCTGGTTATCGCTTTCATTACCGAGATTAAGCTAAAGGACAAAAAGCTGAGCGAATAAACACAAAACACATCAGNTAGATATCCCCCGGAGTGCCGAAAATAATGAGGCTCCGGGGGATTGCTGTGTGATGGATACACACGGTACACATAAGTTTAAACCACTTCATAGTGCATATCGGATAGAAAAAAATTTTGGTGAAATAAATTAAGTGGTTATATTTTGTCAGTTAGGTAAAAAGGAATAAATTTGTATGTTTGACTGCGGGAATTATCCGCAGGACTACCATCAGGGCAGTCGCTCATGACCGGGCTGCAGACCATGAAATACTATTAAAGGAATCAAATTCAGTCATACACAGTGATGGAGAAAACCAGCGTAAAATCGCTTGAAAAGGTTGTCGTCAGATTCTCGGGCGACTCGGGCGATGGTATGCAACTGGCGGGAAACATCTTCACAAATGTTTCTGCCGGTCTTGGCAACTCAGTTTCTACTTTTCCGGATTATCCTGCCGATATGCGTGCACCGCAGGGATCGCTCAGCGGCGTTTCAGCATTTCAGGTGAGCGTGGGACGCGGAGTACACACTCCGGGCGACGAGTGCGATGTGCTCGTGGCAATGAATCCTGCTGCTCTTAAACGTAATGTCCAGTTCCTGAAACCGGGCGGTGTAATCATTATAGACACCGATACATTTAATGCTGACGGGCTGAANAAGGCGCAGTATGCCACCGATGACGCTATAAAGGAGCTCGGTATCACCGCACAGGTGGTGGANGCTCCCATCACGTCGCAGACTAANGCTGCTCTGGCAGACTCNGGTCTCGACAANAAGGCTATGCTCAAGTGCCGCAACATNTTTGCGCTCGGGCTTGTGTGCTGGCTGTTTGACCGTCCGCTCGAAGGAGCACTTCATCTGCTTAAGAATAAGTTTGCGAAGAAGCCTGCTGTGTTCGAGGCCAATGCTAAGGTTATCGAAGCGGGTTATAATTTCGGACACAATGTGCATGCCTCGGTTTCGACTTACCGTGTGGAGACCGAAAGCATTGTTCCGGGTGTNTATACGGATATAAACGGCAATACTGCCACAGCATGGGGCCTGATCATGGCTTCGGAGAAGTCGGGACGCCCGCTTTTCCTGGGAAGTTATCCTATCACTCCCGCTACCGACATTCTTCATGAACTTGCCAAGCGCAAGGATCTNGGNGTGAAGGCTTGCCAGATGGAGGATGAGATTGCCGGCGTGTGCTCGGCGATAGGTGCTTCGTTTGCAGGTAATCTTGCCGTGACATCGACTTCGGGTCCCGGACTGGCTCTTAAGAGCGAGGGTATAGGACTGGCTGTTATGGCTGAGTTGCCTCTCGTCGTGATCGACGTGCAGCGTGGCGGTCCTTCGACGGGTCTGCCCACCAAGACGGAGCAGACAGACCTGATGCAGGCTCTCTACGGCCGCAACGGTGAGTCGCCTCTGGCTGTGGTAGCGGCTCTGTCGCCTACCGACTGCTTTACCATGGCTTTCGAAGCATGCCGCATCGCAGTCGAACACATGACTCCCGTGATACTGCTCACGGATGCTTTCATCGGCAACGGATCGTCGGCATGGCGCGTGCCTGAGGCCGAGGATTATCCCGAAATAAAGGTGAAATATGTTCCGGCNGAGCTTCACGACGACTGGAAACCTTATATGCGCGACGAAAAGACTCTGGCACGTTACTGGGCTATCCCCGGTACCGAAGGACTGATGCACCGCATAGGAGGTCTGGAGAAAGACTCTGTGACAAGCGCGATCTCAAATGATCCGGTGAANCACGAACGCATGGTGACTATACGCCGCGAAAAGATCGAGCGTATAGCCGGTGACATCCCGGCTCAGGAGGTGCATTGCGATGAAAATGCNGATACGCTGCTCGTGGGTTGGGGTGGTACTTACGGACATCTCTACACGGCGGCCGAGGAGCTTTGCAACGAAGGTGTGCCGGTAGCATTCACGCAGTTCAAGTATATCAACCCGCTTCCAGCCAATACTGCCGAGATTCTGCGCCGCTACAAGAAGGTGATCGTGGCTGAGCTCAACACGGGTATGTTTGCCGACTATCTCCAGGCTAAGTTCCCNGACGTGAACATTTCGCGCATCAACAAGATTCAGGGTCAGCCGTTCATGGTTAAGGAGATTGTGGACAAAGTAAAGGAGATCGTAAAATAAGAATAAAGCAGAAGAGTCTTTTCATAAATCATGGAAGATCTGAAATATATACCGGCTAATTACAAGAGCGACCAGCCAGTGCGCTGGTGCCCCGGATGTGGCGACCATGCGGTTCTCAATGTGCTGCACAAGGCGATGGCTTCGCTTGGTGTGGCTCCCCACATGACGGCTGTCATATCGGGTATCGGCTGCAGTTCGCGTCTGCCTTACTACATGAACACTTATGGCTTCCACACGATCCACGGACGCTCGGCAGCCATAGCCACCGGCTTCAAGGTTGCCAATCCNGAGATGACGGTGTGGCAGGTCTCGGGCGACGGCGACGGTCTGGCTATCGGCGGTAACCATTTTATCCACGCTGTGCGCCGCAATGTGGATATAAACATGATNCTTTTCAATAACAAAATCTACGGACTGACCAAAGGACAGTATTCTCCCACTTCGGACCGCGGATTTGTTTCGAAATCATCGCCTTACGGTACGACGGAGGATCCGTTTATCCCNGCAGAGCTGGTGTTTGGCGCACGTGGAAATTTCTTCGCACGCTCGTTTGACGTGGAGCTCAAAACGTCGCAGGAGATTCTTGAGGCGGCNGCACATCACAAGGGTACATCAGTTTGCGAGATACTTACCAACTGCGTGATTTTCAATCACGGNATACACAGTTTCATAACCGATCGCGAAGTGCGTGCCGACCGCACGATACATCTGCGTCACGGTGAGAAGATGCTTTTCGGTAAAAACAACGAGAAGGGTCTGGTGCGCGACGGATTCCTGCTGAAAGCAGTTGAGGTGGGTAAGGATGGCTACACTATGGATGATGTGCTGGTGCATGACGCCCACTGCGAGAGCAATTTCCTGCATCAGCAGCTTGCAATGATGGATGGNCACTCGCTGCCGCTTGCAATCGGCGTAATCCGCGACTATGCCGCCCCGACCTACAATGACTCGGTGAGCGAGCAGGTTGCCGAGGTGCGTGCAAAGAAAGGATTTGATACCCTGCGCAGCATGATTCTCTCGGGAGAGACNTGGGAGGTAAAGTAAAGATAAATACAAAACAAGGGAAAAACTATATACTAACACTTGTTTTGGTCAGGCAATCACCCGCAAGGGGATTGCCTGATGTTTTTTTGCGGTGACTTTTTTAAGTCGCTTCATTTTCTTAATTTTGGATGTTCAAAAAGCACTTACGTCTAACGACAGACAGATTAACAAAAACTCTTCTCACCTATTTATGGAGAAAATCATACTTACGGGTGACCGCCCGACCGGAAAACTTCATCTGGGACACTATGTGGGCTCGCTGAAGCGTCGTGTAGAATTGCAGAACTCGGGTCTCTACGACAAGATATTCGTGATGATCGCCGATGCACAGGCTCTGACCGANAATGCCGACAATCCGGAGAAAGTGCGTCAGAATGTAATCGAGGTTGCACTTGACTATCTTTCGGCGGGNCTTGATCCAGAGAAAACGACAATATTCATCCAGAGCCAGGTNCCGGAACTCGCAGAACTTGCNTTCTATTACATGAATCTTGTGACGGTGTCGCGCGTGCAGCGCAACCCGACGGTGAAGACCGAGATAAAGATGCGCAATTTCGAGCAGAGTATCCCGGTGGGATTTTTCTGCTACCCGGTGAGTCAGGCAAGCGATATCACCGCCTTCAATGCCACGACTGTGCCCGTGGGTGAGGATCAGGCTCCCATGATCGAGCTTACNCGCGAGATNGTGGACCGCTTCAACATGATCTATGGTGAGACTCTGGTTAAGCCTGAGATCCTGCTGCCTGACAACGCGGCCTGTCTGCGTCTGCCGGGAACTGACGGCAAAGCCAAGATGAGCAAAAGCCTTGGCAACTGCATCTATTTGAGCGACACTCCCAAGCAGGTGAAGAAGGGTGTCAACTCGATGTATACCGATCCGCTGCACCTCAATATCGAGGATCCGGGACATCTTGAAGGGAATTGCCCGTTTATCTATCTCGATGCGTTCTGCACCCCTGAGCAGGTGAAACGCTATACTCAGACGTATGAATCGCTTGACGAGATGAAGGCTCACTATGTGCGGGGTGGTCTCGGTGACGGCACAGTGAAAAAGCTTCTCACCCAGGTGCTCGAGGANACACTTGCTCCGATGAGAGAGCGTCGTGCGGTCTACGAGCAGGATATCCCGGGTGTGTATGAGATCCTGCGTAAGGGTTCGGAAACAGCTCGNGCNGCTGCGGCGCAGACACTCGACCGCGTGCGCAAAGCTATGAAGATAAATTATTTCGATGATCCGGCTCTGATAAAGGAGCAGGCTGCCCGCTATAAGAAATGAGACAGATGAGGGGGATAGCCGGGTTGATAACGGCGGTGATCCTCGCNGCTCTTGTGTGGAGCTGCGGGGGTGCCGACTCGTTCAGAATACTTGGTACGATCGAGGGGCTCGGCACGCAGAACCTTCAGGTTGTATATTTTGGCGAAGGTGCGGTAAGGACGATGCGTTCGACAGCTGTCGACGGAAAATTCTCGATAGAAGGGCGCAGCCGTGACTACACCGTGGTGGATGTGTTCACAAGCACACGGTCGCTTGTGGCGTCGTTCATAGTGAAAAACGGTGACCACATTGAGTGCAAGCTTGAGCTGAATAATCCGGTTGCAAAAGAGATAAAGGGGAGTAAGCCTGCGGTTGAACTCATGCGCTGGATAGGGGAGAACGAGCAGGCTCTTTCGGCGGGGGAAACCAACGCCGTTAATGAGGCGGTGGTGAAGTATATCGATGCCAATAATGAGAATGTGGTTTCGTCGGTACTGCTTACCCGNTATTTCGATGCACGNGGCAGGGAACGGGAAGCCGACTCACTGCTGAGNACTATATCGCAGAAGGCACGCATAGGNTGGCTNACCGANGGATTCCGTGACGGACTGGTGTATAATGTGGACAGCGGTCTGCCCCGGCTTGANGACTCGCTGTGGTTTGTGGGGACAGAAAACCNTAAGATTTATGCCGATCCNAGATCTCGGCGTGCCACACTGCTTTATTTCACTTCGCCCGACAGAACCCGGCAAAACGGAAACGACAATCTNTTGCGCAGAACGGCTGAAGAGTATAAGAAGGACAAACGTGCCGCTTTTTTTGAAATAAATGACATAAATGGGGGGGCTGATGANTGGCAAGAGACTGTGAAGACTGACAGTCTGCCATGGGAACGTGTATGGAATCCGGCAGTATCGTCGACAATGGCACTTCCCGGCAGGCCGTGGGTGATTGTGGCTGACAGTCTCGGGCAGATACAGTACAGCGGCCANGACCTCAATGGTGCGGTCAATAAAGTCAGGTTGCTATGCTTGTAAAGGTATTCGGTGCGGCAGTACAGGGAATAGACGCTATCCCGGTGACGATCGAGGCGCGTGCCGATGCCGGCATAGGTTTCACGGTCGTGGGGCTGCCTGACGCTTCGGTGAANGAGAGTCAGGAGCGCGTGTTATCGTCGTTGAAGCAGTATGGCTACGATGTGCCNCGCCGCAAGATTGTCATAAACATGGCTCCTGCCGATGTGAGGAAGGAGGGGGCGGCTTACGATCTGCCACTTGCTGTGGCGATACTTTCNGCCACCGAACGTATACCGGCCGATAATCTCGGACGCTATNTGCTTATGGGCGAATTGTCGCTCGACGGCAGTCTGTGTCCGGTCAGAGGAATTCTGCCGATGGCTGTAATGGCACGCTCTGCGGGGTTCAAGGGTATGATCGTGCCTGAGGGAAACGCTACCGAGGCTGCTGTGGTGAACCGGCTGAATGTGCATGGCGTGAGGAATCTTGCCGAAGCTATCGCCGTGATTACCGAAGCACCGGATGCTGTGGCTCCGACGGTGGTTGACACCCGGGCTGAGTTTGAGGCTTCGTGTGGCGTTTTTGAATATGATTTTGCTGATGTAAAGGGGCAGGAGAATGTGAAACGTGCTTTTGAGGTGGCTTGTGCCGGCGGACACAATATCCTCATGGTAGGTCCTCCCGGTTCGGGTAAGTCTATGATGGCTAAACGTGTCCCTACGATATTACCTCCTTTTACACTTGGTGAAGCACTCGAGACGACCAAGATACACTCTGTGGCCGGAAAACTGAGACGTGGTTCGAAGCTTATGACCGAGCGTCCTTTCCGTAGCCCGCATCATACCATATCGCCTGTGGCTCTTGTGGGAGGCGGAAGCAATCCTATGCCTGGCGAGATTTCACTTGCGCATAACGGAGTGCTTTTTCTTGACGAATTCCCGGAATTTAACCGAACGGTACTTGAAGTGATGCGTCAGCCGCTCGAGGACAGGCATATCTCTATTTCACGTGCAAAATATTCAATCGACTATCCGGCAAGTTTCATGCTTGTGGCATCGATGAATCCGTGTCCTTGCGGCTACTACAATCATCCGACGCGTGCCTGCACTTGTGATCCGGGCACGGTGAAGAAGTATCTCGGACGTATATCAGGCCCGCTGCTTGACCGCATAGACATCCAGGTGGAAATACAGCCTGTGGAGTTTGATGACATGGCTTCGTCGCGACCCGGCGAGAGTTCGGCAGAGATAAGGGAACGCGTGGCGGCTGCCCGCAGAATACAGACTGCCCGTTTCGCCAATCACGGAAATGTGCATTGCAACGCCCAGATGGGGACGAAACTTATAAATGAATACGCACGTCCGGACGAAGCCGGGTTTGCGCTCCTGCGCAACGCAATGATAAAATTTGACATGTCGGCGCGAGCTTACGATCGCATATTGCGCGTCGCACGCACAATCGCTGATCTCGATGGAGCTGCGACTGTGAATGCCGAACATGTTTCGGAAGCGATCAATTATCGCAATCTCGACCGCTCGTCGTGGGGCGGTGGAGGTGTTTCGGGGCCAATGCCGTTCTGAGATATGGCAGACAATTATCTTGAAAAGAAGATGGAGGATATGCGCAGCGGGCGTCTGGCGCATATCGCCGGGAAACGCGGGGTATCGCAGAAGGGGATGTGGTGCGTGGATTTTCCGTGCAGGCGTGTGCTTGTTACCGACGGTACCGGAGTTATGGGACGCGCTGTGATAAATGAATTCTGCCGGATCGGCTGTAAGGTCGCTTTTCTTAGCGAAGATGTGGCCATGGGGAAGGAGATCGCTCAGGCGACCGGTGCGCGATTCATTCAATGCGTCACAGCCGATGCAGCAGGGCTGGAAATTGCTATTGACGGGCTTGTGAAGGCATGGCGTGACATTGATATTATCGTGAATGTGGCTTTTGACCGAATGCAAGAGCTACTTGCGGCTGTCGGGCGACATCGTGAGAGATTGCCATACCCCAATGACTATGGTGGCCGGCTGATAAATGTCGTGCCCTCCTCAGCGACAGCAAAGTTGTGCTATGACACCGTGAAGGTCGTGAGGAAGTATGGGTTTACGGTAAATATCATTGCAGTGAAGGATGACGGCACAGCTGCTCAAACGGTTGCACGATCGTGTGTGTTTCTCTCGGCTCCCGGAAGTGAATCGATCGACGGCTCGGAGATTGTAGTGGACAGAANCTGAATAAGTAATTCCGAACTAACCTCATAGTCTACNGAAATCTTAAAATGTAATAAGTAAGTCATGAGAATTAGTTTACACCATCCTNCATGACTTCTTAAGTATAAATCACTAAATATAATTCTTGACGATGATACAGGAGATGCTTGAGTTCAACCGTGGCTTTGTCGAGCGGGAAGAGTACAAGGACTATGTTACCAGTAAATATCCCGATAAGAAGATCGCTATCGTGACGTGTATGGACACGCGTCTTGTGACGTTGCTTCCTGCTGCTCTCGGNCTTAAGAACGGTGATGTGAAAATCATCAAGAATGCCGGTGGGACTATTACAAACCCTTTTGATTCAACAATGCGTTCGCTGCTCGTGGCGGTGTATGAACTCGGTGTGAATGAGATTATGGTAGTNGGGCACACCGGATGCGGAGTGCAGGGGATGGATCCTGATGAAATGCTCCATGTGATGAAGGAGCGTGGTGTTTCGGAGGAGCATATCGACCTGATGAAGCATTGCGGAATCGACTTGCGCTCGTGGCTGAAGGGATTTGAAGATACGCCCGAGGCAGTGAAAGAGACCGTAGACCTAATCTCACATCACCCATTGATGTGTGAGGGTGTGGCTGTGAAAGGTTACATCATGGACAGCACGACAGGTGAACTTACCTGCGTCTAATCAATTCGTATTATTTGTTTGNCTCGATCCATAGATTGACGGCCTGACGTGCCTCAGCAACGTCATGCACTCTCAATATGGCTGCTCCNCGCTCAAGTGCAAGGGTGTTTATCACAGTAGTGCCGTTGAGTGATTCGTCAGGTGTAATGTCAAGTGTACGGTAAATCATGGATTTTCGGGATACCCCTACGAGTATAGGGCGACGGATGGCATTGCCAATCACACGCAGATCGCGCAGAACTTCAAAGTTCTGTGCGATTGTTTTTGCAAAGCCAAAACCGGGATCTATAATTATGTCGGCTACTCCTTTCTGCTCAAGCCTNTCGACTTTTTCCGACAGTTTTGCGATAATGTCGGCTGTTACGCCCCCTGATTCAGTATAATCGGTAAGCGATTGCATTTGTGCGGCAGTGCCGCGCATGTGCATCGCTATATATGGGACATTAAGTTCGGCTACCGTGTCAAACATCCTGTTGTCAAGGTCACCTGCCGCAATGTCGTTTATGATGTCGGCACCATGATCAAGTATTGCTGCCCGTGCCACATCGGCCCGGAAGGTGTCGATGGATACCGGTATCTCCGGGGCAATCTTCTTTATTGCTTTTATTCCTGTGGCAATGCGACGTAGTTCTTCATCAGGAGTTACATCGGAAGCTCCCGGGCGCGATGAATAGCCACCGATATCAATAATGTCGGCACCTTCAGCTATGAGCCGTGAGGCGTTTTGCTCAAGCGTTTCTTCCTGCCAGCAACGTGACGCACTGTAGAATGAGTCGGGTGTTACGTTCAGAATTCCCATCACCAGCGGTTTACCGCATGTGAGTAATTGGCCTTTTANGTTTATTGAAAACGGTGTCATTGTGATCGATCGGATATTGCTCGTTAAAAAGGAAACCGATGAAGGAAAATCAGTCCTTCATCGGTTTCTGAGTTATCACTTTTTAAGTGTTCTTCCGGTAAAGATCTTCAGGAATTTTGGTTAACCTGAGATCTCTTGCGTAATGGTGTCGTTTTGAACATCACGTTTTCCACAACACCCCGGAAGCTTTGAGGAGGAATAGTCTGAAATTTACTTATTCTCTTCGATGGTTACGCAACGATCAAGAGCAACATACTTGATGCCGAGGTCGTTGAGGTTACCCTCGCCGCTCTTTGTTGTGAGCTTGGAAGCGGGAACACCATTGTTGATGAGAGCCTTCTCTACGCTCTTAGCACGGTTAACGCGGAGACGAGCGTTGATAGCGTCGGTACCGGTGTAGGTATCAGCCCAGCCAGTAAGAGTGTAGCTCTTGCCCGAAGCCTTGATCTGCTCAGCTACAGCACCGAGGACCTTGCGGTCAACGCTGTTGAGAGTAGAGTTACCGATGGTGAAGTAGATAGTAGCAAGAGGAGCCTTTGCAGCTTCAACAACCTTCTCGACGGGACGGTTGAGGCAAGCCTTGAGCTGAGCCTCGAGATCCTCGATGCGAGCGTTAGCAGCCTGCAGACGAGCCTTGATGGGTTCGCAGTCCTCGAACTCAGGAACAACAGCTACGACGGGAGCATTCCATGTGCTCTTGTTGAACTTGTAAGTAGCAGAAACGAGGATTTCGCCTGTTACGCTCTTGTGGTCAGAGAGCTCAGCTACGCTCTTGTCAGCACCAACTGCGCGGAGGTCAAGACCGAGAGCGAAGTTGCGGCTGATGTTGAAGTCAAGAAGAAGACCAGCGCGAGCTGTGAGGAACTGATGATGAGCGTTGACCCACTCGTTTTTAACCTTCATGGTGTTGAAGTAGCCACCGAGACCAGCATAAACGCTTGCGTTGAATACGCGGTCAGGGTTGTAGCCACACCACCAGTTGGTGAGGTTAAGCATAACGTCACCGGCAGCGCCGAGGTTGTTAAGCTTAAAGTCGTTCATGCCCTTGGCCTGGAACCAGTCGAAGCCGGCGCGAACACCGATGATCGGCGAGAAGTATTTGCCGACATAGAGACCTGCAGCAGGAGCGAAGCGATCACCGAAGCCAGGACGAGCGAGGTCCTTAGTCATCGAGTTAGCTACACCACCCTGAAGGGTGATAAACCAGTTGCTGCTGAAGTTGTTTACGAGATATCCCTGAGTGGCGTCCTCAACGTAGGTGATTTCCTTAACGTTGTTCTGTGCCACTGCGTTCTGGCCCAGCATGATAGCGGCGGCAAACGCAAGAATTGCACTCTTTTTCATAGGATTACGTGTTGTTTAATTTGTTTCGTTTTAGTTCTATTCCTCGAAATTCTACGCAAATGTAACGTTTCTTATTTAAATTTTGTTTACTGACCCTAAAGATTTTTTAGCGAAAAGATGATTTTTTTATCAGATCACCTTTTCGCCAAGTCGTTTTCAGGCCTGTGCTGAGAGGTCTTTGTTGACGTTCTTGTGGCCGATGAGGGCATAGAAGAGAATGTAGGCAAGACCGATCAGGGGNACCCAGTAGCTTGTGAGCACACCGGCAGCATCAGCNACACCGCCCTGGATAACGGGGAGCACTCCGCCACCGCAAACCATCACCATGAAGAAGCCGGAAGCNACTGCGGTGAATTTGCCAAGACCCTCAACTGCGAGGTTGAAGATACCGCCCCACATAACTGAGGTGCAGAGGCCGCAGAGAACCAGGAAGAGGATGTTGATGGGTGCATCAACGCTTACTGCATTGAAATCGCTGTCGAATGCNGGGATGGCTATTGTGTTCATGGGGTTGCTGAAGATGGCGAGGAGAAGGAAGATGATACCTACAGCCGAAACGGTCGAGAGCATCGCCTTACTTGATACCTTGCCGCCGATTGCACCACCGACNAGACGACCGATGAGCATAAGGAACCAGTACATACCTACGAGCACGCCTGCTGCTGCGGGAACGATCTTGAGGTCATTNGTCATGTAGAGGTTNGCCATGTTGGGGATACCTACCTCGACACCAACGTAGATGAAGATAGCNACCGCACCGAGAACGAAGTGGCGGAACTTGAGNGCACCAGAGAGAGTGGGCTCTGCCTGNTTTGCAGTCTCGTGCTTTGTGATTTCCTCGTTCTTGATTGCGTCAAGAATGGGCTCGGGAATGTTGGTGAAGATGATAACTATTGTTGCAAGGAGGAAGATGCCACCAGCGATGTAGAGGGCGGGACGTGCATCAACAAGGCTNGAGTTTGCCACATCGCCCATGAGATAGCCGACGAGGATGGGGCAGATTGTTGCAGCAAGAGAGTTGCATGAGCCACCGAGCTGAATGAGCTGGTTACCCTTGTTACCGCCGCCACCGAGAGTGTTAAGCATGGGGTTAACCACGGTGTTGAGCATACACATCGAGAAACCTGCAACGAATGCACCCAGAAGATATACACTGAAAATTGCGCTGTCGGGCAGGAANGATGAGATAAACATGATGGCCACGCCGAGAATACCGACGAGGAGCGATGCTATTGCCGAGAACTTGTAGCCTTTGCGCTGGAGAAGCATACCGGCAGGAATGCCCATGAACAGGTAGGCAATGAAGTTCGCAAGGTTTCCGAGCTGCGACTGCAGTGCGGAAAGNGAGAGTTGATTTTTGAGGATCACGCCAAACGGGTTCTGGAAACCAGTCACGAACGAGATCATAGCGAACAGGAAGAACATCGCGATAATCGCGGGAGTCGTATTCGCCTTGGTGGCCTTTGTCGTCATAATTTTTGGAGTAATAATAAGTGTAGTTGGGTATTTTGATTCTTTCGGTGATGGTGATACGGCAGGGATGGTAAATCCCTACTCCGACATTTTGTGCAAAGCTAAGACTTTTTTGGATTACTTTGGGAATAATAAGTTAATTTTTTTGATTTTTTTGTTTGNAGNCATGNTTTTTTGAGTTTGTGCTTCTCTTTTCAGGTAGTTTAGAGGGGGAATCAGCGAAGTGATTATAACTTATAACAAAATATTANCCGGAAAGTGAACCATGATATTTTATCTTTCATCCAGCTNNGNACTATTCTGNTCCCTTCAGNACTGAATGANATCTTCAAATNTAGAAGNTTAAGTCAATTCAATTCAATAAAAAACGGACCGGTTGAGAAACCGGTCCGTCGGGTATAGGGATGTTGTTATCANATTTCGGGTTCGCCGTCGGTGAGNGTGAGTCCTTCGACGTCCTCAGCATCGACGAGNATTTCCTCGGGGATGATGTCGAGAATGTTATCGACATTCTTTGCTGCTTTGGTTTCCTGAGGCTGTTCGGTTGCNGGGCGGTTGATGTCATCAACACTTCCGACCACAATACGCTCGTAGGAACGCAGACCTGTTCCGGCAGGAATGAGGTGACCGCAGATGACGTTCTCCTTCATGCCCTCGAGAGTATCGGTCTTACCGTTGATAGCTGCTTCGTTGAGGACCTTGGTTGTTTCCTGGAACGATGCTGCCGACATGAAGCTTGAAGTCTGGAGTGCGGCACGGGTGATACCCTGAAGAATCTGCTCGGAAGTGGCGGGAACGGCATCACGTACAACGACGAGCTGTTTGTCGCGACGCTTGAGCGCCGAGTTCTCGTCGTGGAGACGGCGTGCGGTGATGATCATGCCGGGACGCATTGTCTCGGAGTCGCCAGCATCCACAACGATCTTCTTACCCCAGATGCGGTCGTTCTCCTCCATGAAGTCACGCTTATCGACAACCTGCTGCTCGAGGAAGTTGGTGTCGCCCGGATCGATGATGTTGACTTTGCGCATCATCTGGCGCACGATGACTTCGAAGTGCTTGTCGTTGATCTTCACACCCTGCATGCGGTACACGTCCTGCACCTCGTTGACGATGTAGTCCTGCACGGCTGTGGGACCCATGATATTGAGGATATCGGTGGGAGTGATGGCACCGTCGGAGAGGGGTGTGCCGGCACGCACGTAGTCGTTCTCCTGCACGAGAATCTGCTTGGAGAGGGGTACGAGATATTTCTTGACGTCACCGATCTTGGGTGTAACGGTGATTTCGCGGTTGCCTCGCTTGACTTTGCCGAAGTTGACCTCGCCGTCGATTTCGCTGACGATAGCAGGATTTGACGGGTTGCGTGCCTCGAAGAGCTCAGTGACACGGGGCAGACCACCGGTGATGTCACCTACACCACCTGCTGCACGGGGAATGCGGACGAAGATTTCACCGGTCTTAACGGGTTCGCCGTCGTTGAGCATGAGGTGAGCGCCCACAGGGAGTGCATAGGTCTTGATGATGTTGCCTTCCTTATCGATAATCTGTGCCTCGGGAACTTTGGTGCGGTCCTTGCTCTCGATGACGATCTTTTCCTGAAGACCCGACTGCTCGTCGGTGTCAATGCGGTAAGTGACGTTCTCGATAAGGTTGTCGTACTTGATAGTACCGCCTACCTCGCTGACGATAACGGCATTGAAGGGATCCCACTCACAGATCACGTCGCCAGGCTTAATCATGTCGCCGGGTTTGAAGAAGAGTTTTGAACCGTAGGGGATGTTGGCGGTGGTATACATCATCTTGGTCTCGGGATCGACGATGCGGAGTTCGCCGAGACGACCGATGACACGGTCAACGTTCTTGCCTGTTGCTTCCGATATTTCATCGGTTTCAACGGTGCGGAGCTCGTCGATTTCAAGCAGACCGGTGTATTTTGAGGTCACGTTGGAGACGGCGGCGATGTTTGAAGCGACACCACCGACGTGGAATGTACGGAGTGTAAGCTGTGTACCGGGCTCACCGATGGACTGTGCCGCGATTACGCCTACAGCCTCACCCATCTGCACCATGCGGTTGTTGGAGAGGTTGCGGCCGTAGCACATCGCGCACACGCCTTTCTTGGACTCGCAGGTAAGTACGGAACGGATCTCGACAGCCTCGATGGGCGAAGCGTCGATGCGGTCGGCAGCTTCGTCGGAGATTTCCTGGCCGGCAGCCACGATGATCTCGTTGGTCTGCGGGTCGATGATGTCGTGAACGGAAACGCGACCAACGATGCGCTCGCCAAGTGATGCGACAACTTCGTCGTTGTTTTTGATCTCGCGGCAGACGAGTCCACGCAGAGTTCCGCAATCGTGCTCGTTGATGATGACATCGTGGGCCACATCGACGAGACGACGGGTGAGATAACCTGCGTCGGCAGTCTTAAGAGCGGTATCAGCAAGACCTTTACGGGCACCGTGGGTCGAGATGAAGTACTCGAGCACCGAGAGGCCTTCCTTAAAGTTAGCAAGAATCGGGTTCTCGATGATCTGACCGCCTTCGGCACCTGCCTTCTGAGGTTTCGCCATAAGTCCACGCATACCGGCAAGCTGACGGATCTGGTCTTTAGAACCACGGGCACCTGAGTCAAGCATCATGAATACAGAGTTGAAGCCTTTGTTGTGGGCAGTCATCTGCTTCATGAGGATGTCGGTGAGCTTGGAGTTGACGTGNGTCCAGATGTCGATNATCTGGTTGTAGCGTTCGTTGTTGGTGATGAAGCCCATGGAGTAGTTGTCCATGACNTCCTGNACCTGACGGTANCCTTCGTTGACGATCTCCTCTTTCTCAGCGGGGATGATCACGTCGCCAAGGTTGAACGACAGACCTCCACGGAATGCCATGTAGTAACCAAGGTTCTTGATGTCGTCGAGGAACTTGGCGGAACGGGGTATACCGCACTTCTTGATGACGCGGCTGATGATGTTGCGAAGTGACTTCTTAGAGAGGATCTCGTTGACGTAACCTATTTCCTTNGGTACGTACTGGTTAACGAGAACACGTCCTACAGAAGTCTCCACGAGATGACGGATGGGGTTACCATCGGAGTCAACGTCGTCGACCATTACCGACACGGGTGCATGGAGAGTGACGCGGCCTTCGTTGTAGGCTATCTCAGCTTCCTCGGGACCGTAGAATTTGAGTCCTTCGCCTTTGTCGCCGGGACGGAGTTTGGTGATATAGTACAGTCCGAGCACCATGTCCTGCGAGGGGACGGTGATGGGGGCTCCGTTGGCGGGGTTGAGGATGTTGTGGGCACCAAGCATGAGCATCTGAGCCTCAAGAACGGCCTCGTTGCCGAGGGGAAGGTGCACGGCCATCTGGTCACCGTCGAAGTCGGCGTTGAATGCCGTACATGCGAGGGGGTGAAGCTGGATTGCCTTTCCTTCGATCATCTTGGGCTGGAATGCCTGAATACCGAGACGGTGAAGCGTCGGGGCACGGTTGAGGAGAACCGGGTGACCCTTCATGACGTACTCGAGGATATCCCAAACCACNGGNTCCTTGCGGTCTACAATCTTTTTGGCCGACTTCACAGTCTTGACGATACCGCGCTCAATGAGTTTGCGGATNACGAAGGGCTTGTANAGNTCGGCNGCCATNTNTTTGGGNANACCGCANTCGTGCATCTTNAGNTCGGGNCCNACGACGATNACCGAACGNGCNGANTAGTCGACACGNTTACCGAGAAGGTTCTGACGGAAACGACCNTGCTTACCCTTGAGCGAATCAGAGAGTGACTTGAGGGCACGGTTGGCCTCGGTCTTCACGGCGGTGGACTTGCGAGAGTTGTCGAGGAGCGAGTCGACGGCTTCCTGAAGCATGCGCTTCTCGTTGCGGAGAATCACGTCGGGCGCCTTGATCTCGATGAGTCGTTTGAGGCGGTTGTTACGTATGATGACACGACGATAGAGGTCGTTGAGGTCGGAGGTTGCGAAGCGTCCGCCATCGAGGGGTACGAGAGGACGGAGATCCGGCGGGATAACGGGAACGGCTTTGAGCACCATCCATTCAGGACGGTTGCGGTCGGCCGAAGCGCGGAATGACTCTACAACCTGCAGGCGCTTGAGTGCTTCAGTCTTACGCTGCTGTGAACCCTCGCGCGCCGCTGTGTCGCGGAGCTCGTAGGAGAGTTCGTCGAGGTTGAGCGAAGCGAGGAGCTGGTAGATCGCCTCGGCACCCATTTTTGCGACGAACTTGCGTGGATCGTCGTCGGGAAGGGCGCGGTTCTCGGGATCGAGACGGTCGATGATGTCGTAGTATTCTTCCTCATTCAGGAGGTCGAGTTTCTTTACTCCCTCGACTTCGCCTGGATTTAGAACGATGTAACGCTCGTAGTAGATGACCTGGTCAAGCTTCTTGGATGGTATGCCGAGAAGGTAGCCGATCTTGTTGGGGAGAGAACGGAAGTACCAGATGTGGGCAACGGGCACAACGAGTTTGATGTGGCCCATGCGCTCACGACGTACTTTTTTCTCAGTAACCTCAACACCGCAGTTGTTGCAGACGATGCCTTTGTAGCGTATGCGCTTGTACTTACCGCAATGGCACTCATAGTCCTTGACAGGACCGAAGATGCGCTCGCAGAAGAGTCCGTCGCGCTCGGGCTTGTAGGTGCGGTAGTTGATGGTCTCGGGCTTGAGTACTTCTCCAGACGAGTTTTTCAGGATTTCTTCAGGTGAAGCGAGTCCGATCGTGATCTTGGAGAAGCTGTTTTTTGCCTTTGGTTCTTTTTTGAAAGCCATCGGTTGTATATGGTAGTTGAGTCTTCTTTTCGGGAAGAGTTAAAGAAAAGTTGTGAGGAGAAATCAAGCTCAGTCGAGTGTGACGCTGAGACCGAGGCCGCGGAGCTCGTGGAGGAGCACGTTGAGCGACTCGGGGATGCCGACGGGAGGCATAGCCTCGCCTTTGACGATAGCCTCGTAGGCTTTCGAGCGTCCTGTGACGTCATCACTCTTGACGGTGAGGATCTCCTGCAGGATGTGGGCGGCGCCGAATGCTTCGAGCGCCCAAACCTCCATCTCACCGAAACGCTGGCCACCGAACTGTGCTTTACCGCCGAGGGGCTGCTGCGTGATGAGCGAGTACGGGCCGATGCTACGTGCGTGCATCTTGTCCTCGACCATGTGACCGAGTTTGAGCATGTAGATCACACCAACTGTTGCTGGCTGGTCGAAGCGCTCGCCGGTTCCGCCGTCGTAGAGGTAGGTCTTACCGTAACGCGGGATACCAGCTTTGTCGGTCCAGGCGTTGAGGTCGTCGAGTGAAGCACCATCGAAGATGGGTGTAGCGAATTTCTCGCCGAGTTCACGTCCGGCCCATCCGAGCACGGTCTCAAAGATCTGACCGAGGTTCATACGNGATGGCACACCGAGCGGGTTGAGGACGATATCTACGGGGGTTCCGTCGGCGAGGAAGGGCATATCTTCCTGACGCACGATGCGGCTGACGATACCCTTGTTTCCGTGACGTCCTGCCATCTTGTCACCGACGCTGATCTTACGTTTCTTAGCGACGTAGACCTTGGCCATCTGCATGATGCCTGAGGGGAGTTCGTCGCCTATTGAAATGTCGAATTTCTTGCGGCGGAGCTCAGCATCTATTTCTTTTGACTTGCGCAGATAGTTGACGATTGTGGCGCGTATGAGGTCGTTGCGATGATTGTCAGATGTCCACTTGGAGAGGTTGACGGTATCGTAGTCGATCTCTTTGAGTGCCCCGGCTGTGAATTTTGCTCCCTTGGGGATCACATCGGTGCCGATGAAGTCTTTGACGCCCTGGCTCACGCGACCCGAAACGAGTGTCATGAGTTTCGATACAAGCTTCTGCTTGAGTGCTTCCTGCTGCTCCTCGTATTTCTCGTCGAGCATGGGGAGNTGGGCGGCAGCNCTACGGTTGCGGCGGGGATTTTTGGCGGCACGCGAGTAGAGGTTGGTGCCTATGATTACGCCCTTGAGCGAGGGGGAAGCCTTGAGTGATGCATCCTTTACATCGCCGGCTTTGTCGCCGAAGATGGCGCGGAGNAGTTTCTCCTCGGGGGTGGGATCGCTCTCACCCTTAGGTGTGATCTTACCGATAAGGATGTCGCCCGGGACTACGTGAGCACCAACACGGATGATGCCGCGCTCGTCGAGATCCTTGGTTGCGTCCTCGCTGACGTTGGGTATGTCGTTGGTGAGTTCCTCCATTCCGCGCTTGGTCTCGCGCACTTCGAGGGTGTACTCGTCGACGTGAACCGAGGTGAGGATGTCCTCACGCACAACACGCTCGTTGAGCACAATGGCGTCCTCATAGTTGTAACCCTTCCAAGGCATGAAGGCCACCTTGAGGTTGCGTCCGAGGGCGAGTTCGCCATTTTCGGTCGAGTAGCCTTCGGTGAGGATTTCGCCACCGTTGACACGCTGTCCTGCCTGACAGATGGGGCGGAGGTCAATGGTGGTTGACTGGTTGGTCTTGCGGAATTTGGGGAGACGGTATTCTTTGACTGCGTCGTCGAATGCAGCAAACTCCTCGTCCTCGGTGCGGTCGTAGCGGATGAGAATGCGCTCGGCATCGACGTATTCGATGAGGCCGGGGCCTTCGGCTGTGACCTGAGTGCGTGAGTCGCGTATGAGCTGTCCCTCGATGCCAGTGCCGACGATGGGAGCCTCGGAACGCATCAGAGGTACTGCCTGGCGCATCATGTTTGATCCCATGAGTGCGCGGTTAGCGTCGTCGTGCTCAAGGAAGGGGATAAGTGATGCGGCGATGGAGGCAATCTGTGTGGGGGAAACGTCCATGAGCTCGACCTCAGTCGGGGGCACGATGGGGAAGTCAGCGTCGAGACGTGCTTTCACGCGTTCGTTCTGGAATGTGCCGTCGTCGTTGAGAGGAGCGTTGCCCTGTGCGATTGTCTTACCGGACTCAATTTCGGCGGTGAGATAGACGATCTCGTCGTTGTTGAGGTTGACAGAAGCGTCGGTCACTTTGCGGTAGGGTGTCTCGATGAAGCCGAGATCGTTGATCTTGGCATAGACGCAGAGTGAGGAGATAAGACCGATGTTGGGACCTTCAGGGGTCTCGATGGGGCAGAGACGTCCGTAGTGGGTGTAGTGTACGTCGCGCACCTCGAAACCTGCACGCTCACGTGTGAGACCGCCGGGGCCAAGAGCCGACATACGGCGCTTGTGGGTGATCTCGGCCAGCGGGTTGGTCTGGTCCATGAACTGCGAGAGTGCGTTGGTGCCGAAGAAGGTGTTGATGACCGATGAAATTGTCTTAGCGTTGATGAGGTCAATGGGTGTGAAGACCTCATTGTCGCGGACATTCATGCGCTCGCGGATGGTGCGTGACATACGTGCCAGTCCGATGTTGAACTGGTTGTAGAGCTGCTCACCAACGGTGCGGACGCGACGGTTGCTGAGGTGGTCGATATCGTCGACGTCGGTCTTGGAGTTGATCATCTCGATGAGATACTTGATGATCTCGATGATGTCCTCCTTTGTGAGAACCTTGACGTCCATGGGGATACCGAGGCCGAGTTTCTTGTTGAGGCGGTAACGGCCCACTTCACCGAGGTCGTAGCGCTTCTCGGAGAAGAAAAGGTTGTTGATTACCTCGCGTGCGCTTGCGTCGTCGGGTGCCTCGGCACTGCGGAGCTGACGGTAGATATGCTGCACGGCCTCTTTCTCGGACTTTGTGGGGTCCTTTGAAAGAGTGTTGAAGATGATGGAGTAGTCGAGTCCACCCTCTTCTTCCTCCTCCTTGTTGATGAGGATGCTCTCTTCGCCTGACTCGATGATCTGTGGGATGATGTCCTCGGTGATCTCGGTGCCGCGCTCGAAGATTGTGTCGATACGCTCGACGGTAACAACCTCACCGGTGTCGGTGTCGGAGAAGTCTTCGTTGTATTTGTGGTCGACAGAGGCAGCGAGCTTGCGTCCGATGTATTTGCGGAGGTTTTTATCGCTGACTTTTACTTCCTCGGCAAGCCCGAAGATGTCGATGATGTTTTTGTCGCGTTCAAGACCTATTGCCCTGAGAAGAGTCGTAACGGGCAATTTCTTTTTGCGGTCGATGTAAGCGTACATGACGTTGTTGATGTCGGTCGCGAACTCAATCCAGCTTCCACGGAATGGGATGATACGTGCTGAGTAGAGTTTTGTGCCGTTGGCGTGTGTGCTCTGTCCGAAGAACACACCCGGTGAACGGTGAAGCTGCGAAACGACAACACGCTCGGCACCGTTGATGACGAATGTGCCGTTTTGTGTCATGTAGGGGATCTGTCCAAGATAAACGTCCTGAATGACCGTGTCGAAATCCTCGTGGTCAGGGTCGGTACAGTAGAGTTTAAGCTTGGCTTTAAGGGGCACGCTGTAGGTCAGTCCTCTTGTGAGGCATTCCTCAATAGTGTAGCGCGGTGGCTCGATGTAATAGTCGAGAAATTCCAGCACAAAGTTGTTGCGGGTGTCGGCTATAGGGAAGTTTTCAGCAAACACCTTGAACAAACCCTCGTTTTTTCTTTTTTCGGGTGGCGTGTCGAGCTGTAGGAAGTCGCGGAAAGACTTAAGCTGGACCTCAAGAAAGTCGGGGTAGGGCAGCGGATTCTTAACCGTGGTGAAGTTTATGCGCGGTTTTACGATTGCGTCTGACATCTACAATGCTTGGTTCAGTGGTTTAAATTACCAGTGGAAGGTATTATTGTATAGTTCCCGATAGCGCCGATGGTTTAGAGCACAGATACAAAGCGGGGAACAAAAAGTATTTACACAAAAAGGTTAAGAAACCCTCCGGATAGAGGGTTCTTAACCTACGAGCCTGAGATTCAGGCTGTTTTATTTGAGCTCAACCTCAGCGCCAGCCTCTTCGAGCTGCTTCTTGAGGCCCTCGGCGTCAGCCTTAGCGAGGCCTTCCTTAACGGTGCTGGGTGCGCCGTCAACGAGTTCCTTAGCTTCCTTGAGGCCAAGACCGGTGAGTTCCTTCACGAGCTTGACAACAGCGAGCTTAGCGCTACCTGCGCTCTTGAGGATAACGTCGAAAGAGGTCTTCTCCTCTTCAGCGGGTGCACCAGCTGCGGGGCCAGCTGCAACAGCTACAGCAGCAGCTGCGGGTTCGATGCCATACTCGTCCTTGAGGATCTGGGCGAGTTCGTTCACTTCCTTAACGGTGAGGTTTACGAGTTGCTCTGCAAATGCTTTGAGATCTGCCATTGTTGTATGGTTTTTTGTGTTGTTTCGGGAATAGTGTTGTGTAGAATTTCAGGCGATTTTTTTCAGCTCGCCCANGCTGATTTTTTGAGACCTAAGATCAGTCTTCTTTCTTTGAAAGAGTCTCGAGGATGCCGTGGATCTTCGTAGCACCAGAACCGAGAGCGGAAATAACGTTCTTGGCGGGTGANTGGAGAAGTGCCACAACGTCGGCGATGAGCTCGTTCTTGCTCTTGATAGCCGAGAGGGCTTCGAGCTGGTCGGCTCCGAGGTAGACTGTCTCTTCAACGAAAGCAGCCTTGAGTGCGGGGAGGGGNTTGTCCTTTTTCTGTACGCGCTTGAGGAGCTTAGCGGGTGCATTGCCAACGTTGGCNAGCATCAGCGAAGTTGAGCCGTGGAGCGCGGGATAGATTTCGGAGCACTGGAGACCCGACTTTTCAAGAGCTTTGTGGAGAAGAGTGTTCTTGACCACCATGAGCTTGATGCCGTCTTTGAAGCACTCGCGACGGAGAGCGGAAGTCTCTTCGGCGTTGAGGCCGGTGGTTTCCACCAGATAGAAGCAGCTGAAGTTACCCAGCTCCTCGGCAATCCGGTCAATGATCAAGGTCTTGTCTTCTTTTTTCATTGTCTTGGTAGATTGTTGGGTGGATCCCAGGTTCAGTCGTCGATTGTCTTGGTGTCAACCTTGATACCGGGGCTCATAGTCGAGGAGATGTAGATGCTCTTGACGTAAGTTCCCTTTGCGGTAGCGGGTTTGAGTTTGATGAGAGTGTTGACGAACTCACGGGCGTTGTCGCGCACCTGCTCGGGAGTGAATGACACCTTTCCGATGGATGTGTGAACGATACCGTTTTTGTCAACCTTGAAGTCGATCTTGCCTTTCTTGACTTCCTCAACAGCCTTTGCGACGTCCATNGTCACAGTTCCGCTCTTGGGGTTTGGCATGAGACCACGGGGACCGAGGATACGGCCGAGTGCGCCAATNTTACCCATGATTGCGGGCTGTGTGATGATGACATCAATGTCGGTCCATCCGCTCTTGATCTTGTCAATGTACTCGTCAAGTCCAACGTAGTCAGCTCCGGCAGCTTTTGCAGCAGCCTCAGCATCGGGGTTGCAGAGAACGAGAACTCTCACTTGTTTGCCTGTTCCGTGAGGAAGGGTCACGACACCACGCACCATCTGGTTGGCTTTGCGCGGGTCAACGCCGAGACGCACGTCGATGTCGACAGAAGCGTCGAATTTAGCGTAGTTGACTTCCTTTACTTTGGCTGAAGCTTCTGCGAGGCTGTAAGCCTTCCCGGCTTCAATCTTCTCGAGGGCAATTTTTTGCTTTTTTGTCAGTTTTGCCATGATTTTGTTTGAAGCTTGGGGTTAAAGTTCGGGGAAGGTCCCTTTTACGGTTATACCCATACTACGAGCAGTACCAGCGACCATGCGCATAGCAGAGTCAATGGTGAAGCAGTTGAGGTCGGGCATTTTGTCTTCAGCAATAGTCTTCACCTGATCCCAGGTAATCTCAGCCACCTTCTTACGGTTGGGCTGAGCAGACCCGCTCTTAATCTTCGCAGTCTCGAGCAGCTGTACGGCCACAGGAGGAGTCTTGACTACGAAGTCAAAGCTCTTGTCGGTGTANTAAGTGATTACAACCGGAAGAACCTTTCCTGCTTTGTCCTGGGTACGGGCGTTGAATTGCTTGCAAAACTCCATGATATTGATACCCTTGGAGCCGAGCGCGGGACCTACTGGAGGCGAGGGATTAGCAGCGCCACCTTTAATCTGCAGTTTGATCTGTCCAGCAATTTCTTTTGCCATTTCAGTAATCGGTTAATAAACTTAAGATCCTATTATTATTGAGCGAGAATCATCGGAAAGCAATGAAGGAGGCCCGTAACAGCCCCCGACAATTTATCTCAGATTTATTCTCTTTCAACTTGCGAATTATCCAACTCAAGCGATGATCCTCGTCCGAAGATCTTGACCATGACCTTGAGTTTCTTTTTCTCGGGGTAGACTTCAACAACTTCTCCGTTGAATCCNCTGAAGGGACCNGAGATGACTTTGAGCGTTTCGCCCACGAGGAAATCGTTGACTCCCTCCTCGGCCTGCTCGTTGATGTCGTCGGCTACACCGAGCATGCGCATGACGTCGGCCTCGCGCAGAGTCTCNGGTCGTGCGTCCTTTTCCCTCCCTTTCAGGAAGTCGATGACGTTGGTGGTGTTGCGCAGTTCATGCATCACCTCACCTCGGAGNTCGGCCTCCACAAAGACATAGCCGGAGTAGAGGTTTCTTTCTTTGGTGACTTTTTTGCCGTTTCTGACAGCAACTACTTTCTCGGTGGGGATGAGCACCTGGAAGACATACTTGCCAAGGTCAGTGTTTTTGATAGCAGCATCTAAAACTTCCTTCACCTTGGCTTCTTTACCGGATATTGCGCGCAGCACATACCAAGCCTTGTTTCCTGTAGCCATCTTTATACCTGAGAATTGATAGAGTAGTTGATAGAAGAAAATTATCGGCCAAAGCTGTAGATGAGATGCATGAGAGAGTCAACAACCCGGTCCATCAAGAAGATAATCAGTGCTATGATTATGGAAGCGACAAGCACGATAAGAGCAGACTTGATGAGTTGCTTGCCGGTTGGCCAGGATGTCTTATACCGCAGTTCGGCATAGGACTCCTCAATATTCGTAAGTAATCTCAATTTTTTCATTTCTGTTTCTTCAAGCACGGGAAGAGAGGCTCGAACTCCCGACACCTGGTTTTGGAGACCAGTGCTCTACCGACTGAGCTATTCCCGTAAAGAGAGTCAACCGGAACCGGAAAGATTCCGGTTGACTTTATGGTTTGTTTTGTTTCGGCTTAATTAGTCGAGGATCTCAGTGATCTGACCAGAACCTACGGTGCGGCCACCCTCACGGATTGCGAAGCGGAGACCCTTGTCGCAAGCAACGGGGTTGATGAGCTTCACGATGATCTCAACGTGGTCACCAGGCATAACCATTTCGATGCCCTCGGGGAGAGTGATCTCACCAGTAACGTCGAGTGTGCGGATGTAGAACTGAGGACGATAGTGGTTGTGGAACGGAGTGTGACGGCCGCCTTCCTCTTTCTTGAGGATGTAGACAGAAGCCTTGAACTCGCTGTGGGGTTTCACAACACCCGGGTGGCAGATAACCATACCGCGCTTGATGTCCTTCTTGTCGATACCACGGAGGAGGAGACCTACGTTGTCACCAGCCTCACCCTGATCGAGGAGCTTACGGAACATCTCGACACCGGTAACGGTCGACTTCATGTCAGCGCCAAGACCCATGATCTGAACCTCGTCACCTACCTTCACGATACCAGTCTCAATACGGCCGGTAGCCACGGTGCCACGACCAGTGATCGAGAACACGTCCTCAACGGGCATAAGGAAGGGCTTATCGATGTCGCGGGGAGGCAGGGGAATCCATGAGTCAACAGCGTCCATGAGCTCAACAACCTTAGCTTCCCACTCGGGCTCACCGTTGAGTGCGCCAAGAGCAGAACCGCGGATGATGGGGGTCTCGTCGCCGTCGTATTCGTAGGCAGAGAGAAGTTCGCGCATCTCCATTTCAACGAGCTCGAGCATCTCCTCGTCGTCGACCATGTCGCACTTGTTGAGGAATACCACGATGCGGGGCACGTTCACCTGACGGGCGAGAAGGATGTGCTCGCGGGTCTGGGGCATGGGACCGTCGGTTGCAGCAACAACGATGATAGCACCGTCCATCTGAGCAGCACCGGTAACCATGTTCTTCACATAGTCAGCGTGTCCCGGGCAGTCAACGTGAGCGTAGTGACGGTTTGCAGTCTCGTACTCAACGTGAGCGGTGTTAATTGTGATACCGCGCTCTTTCTCCTCAGGAGCGTTGTCGATCTGGTCGAACGACTTAACCTCAGAGAGGCCCTTCTTAGCAAGCACGGTGGTGATAGCTGCGGTAAGAGTGGTCTTACCGTGGTCCACGTGACCGATAGTACCGATGTTTACGTGGGGTTTGGTTCTTTCGAATTTCTCTTTAGCCATAGTTTTGCTATTTCTGATTTTAATACTCGGATGAGATAGTCTTCGTGGTGTGATTGTGGCGTCGCTGATGTCAACTTGTCAAACCGAGGAGCGACCGCGTTTTAATCTCAACGCGATGCCTCGGCAGGGCACAGCACTGTCGGGGCTTTGTTTGTCAAGCTTCCGACCGATGTTGATGCAGTTGCGGGCGGTACGCTATGTTTGTTCCATGAAGATTGAGCCGATGGCGGGATTTGAACCCGCGACCTCTTCCTTACCAAGGAAGTGCTCTACCCCTGAGCTACATAGGCAAGAATTTCAAAGTTGCTGCTTCTTGCAGCGATTTTGAGCGGAAGACGAGGCTCAAACTCGCGACCCTCAGCTTGGAAGGCTGATGCTCTATCAACTGAGCTACTTCCGCATTGTTCCCGGATAACGCGCGGGTGAGTA
>JAAVGC010000018.1 GCA_014800445.1 Bacteroidales bacterium
CCATAAACTCCATATCGATCCGTTGCGGTTTATGACGCCCGTCGATCAGCAGAAACAGATTAGTCATCTGTTCACGCCCTAAGATATACCCCCTGATCATCTTTTCGAAAGCCACACGGTCGCTTTTGCTTCGTTCAGCATATCCGTAGCCCGGAAGATCCACAAGATACCACTCGTCATTCACAAGGAAATAATTGATCAGGGCCGTCTTACCCGGTTTTGACGAAGTCTTCGCAAGATCCCTACGGTTAGTTAGCATATTGATCAGCGAGGATTTACCCACATTACTGCGTCCGATAAACGCATATTCATGTTTCGCAACCTCCTCCGCTGGACACTTCGACAGATCAGGACTCGAAGTGACAAAACGCGCCATATTTACTATCATAACATTAAAATCTTTTTTACTATATAACAACCAACCGCCCCACTTTGTAAGCACGCCCACCCCTCTCCAATATCACCGGGAGCAGCGAAACAACATTATGCTATTGTATCGCTGCTCCCGGCTATGATTATATTTCCTCTCTACGACAACTTATGTATCACGAGCCCCGAACGCAACTTCGGCTCAAACCACGTCGTTTTCGG
This sequence comes from Bacteroidales bacterium, assembly GCA_014800445.1. Lineage (GTDB taxonomy): Bacteria > Bacteroidota > Bacteroidia > Bacteroidales > Muribaculaceae > JAFLTL01. Next base: position 592 of record JAAVGC010000018.1, read on the forward strand.
CGGCATGATATTGCCCGTGTCTGCAATAGCCATCAGCTGATCCATAGTCACAGGATAGAGAGCCAGAGCCACAACCATCTCGCCGCTGTCAACACGACGCTTAAGTTCGCCCAGGCCACGTATTCCTCCCACGAAATCGATGCGTTTGTCGCTGCGCAGATCCGTGATACCAAGTATATCGCGCAGGATAAGATCACTCGACACCGTCACGTCAAGCACCCCTATCGGATCCTGATCATTGTACGTACCCTCCTTTGCGGTCAGCGAATACCACTTACCGCCAAGGTACATCGAGAAATTGTGCAGTCCCGTCGGGCGATACTCCTCCTCACCCATCTCCTTCACATCGAAATTTTCCTTCAGGCGTCCAATGAACTCCTCCGGAGTGAGACCGTTGAGATCACGCACCACACGGTTGTAGTCGATGATCTTCAGGTGTGAAGCCGGGAAAGCCACAGCAAGGAAATAATTATATTCCTCATCACCGTGGTGATCGGCATTATTCTGTGCCTTCTCGTGCCCAACGAGCGCGGCAGCAGCTGTGCGGTGGTGTCCGTCGGCTATATAGAGCGACGGCATCTTTTCAAACTCGCGCGTCACAGTATCGATAAGCTCCTCATCATCGATCACCCAGAAGTGATGACCGAAACCGTCGGGAGCCACAAAATCATACTCTGCCGCACCAGCCGTCACCCTGTCGATCACACCCTGGAGCACCTCATTGTCGGGAAACGCAAAAAACACCGGCTCGATATTGGCATCGTTCACCCGCACATGCTTCATGCGGTCCTCCTCCTTGTCGCGGCGCGTCAGCTCATGCTTCTTGATACGCTCTTCCATGTAGTCAGCGACATTGGCAGCGATCACGATGCCATACTGTGTGCGTCCGTCCATCGTCTGGGCATAGATATAGTAATGCTCCTTATCATCCTGCACGAGCCACCCTTTGTCCTGAAAAGCCTGGAAAGTCTCCGCAGCCTTCACATACACTTTCGGATCATGCTCATCAGTACCCGGCTCAAAATTGATTTCGGGCTTTATGATATGGTAAAGTGACTTCGGATTACCCTCCGCCTCCTTGCGAGCTTCTTCTGAGTTAAGCACGTCGTAGGGGCGCGAAGCCACATCCGTTACCATCTCTTTTGGTGGACGAACACCCTTAAAAGGTTTTACTTTAGCCATGGCGTAGTTTTTAAGAAGATATTTATGTTTTAAGCGCAACGTAGGGACGCACGGGCCGTGCGTCCTTCCCTCTGCCCGTGAAACGGGCATTACAACCGTCAGCACCGGGTGACCGCAGGGAACCCGGTGTGAGCTGCACATCTCCTATGAGCTGCGGAGCTGCGAAACAACCCGTGCGTCCTTCCCCAGCCGCCGTCGAAGACGGCTAATAATGCCAAGCCCCACATCAAGCCGAAGGCGATGGTGTGGGGTACGCGACGCCCACCCCATCCGCTTTGTAGGGACGCACGGCTCGTGCGTCCTTCCCCCTGCCCGTGAAACGGGCATTACAACCGTCAGCACCGGGTGACCGTAGGGAACCCGGTGTGAGCTGCACATCTCCTATGAGCTGCGGAGCTGCGAAACAACCGGTGCGTCTGCCCGCAACCGCCGTCGAAGACGGCTAATAATATCAAGCCCCACATCGAGCCGAAGGCGATGGTGTGGGGTACGCGACGCACCCCCATCTTGGCCTCGAAGAGGTCAGATATCACACCCCCTTCGCCTTCTCCGGGGTCTCTGATTTCCCCCGTCCTTACCCCAGTTCTATCGTCTGGCTGCGGTCAGGTCCCACCGACACGATCACTACAGGCACACCGAGCTGAGCCTCGATGAAAGCCACGTAATCCATGAAAGTCTTGGGAAGATCCGAAGCCTTGGTAGCCTTAGTCAGATCAGTCTTCCAACCCGGCAGAGTCGTGTAGATAGGTTTCACGCGTTCCGGATCATCGATGCTGTAGGGGAAGCGGTCAGTCACCTTGCCGTCGATTTCATATGCGGTGCAGGCCTTGATCTCATCAAAGCCGTCAAGCACGTCGCTCTTCATCATGATGAGCTTCGTCACGCCGTTGATCATCACGGCATAGCGCAGAGCCACCAGATCCACCCAGCCGCAGCGGCGTTCGCGACCCGTCACAGCACCATACTCATGACCTATGTCACGGATCTTGCTGCCCGTCTCGTCGAAAAGCTCCGTCGGGAACGGTCCGGCACCCACACGCGTGCAGTAAGCCTTGAAAATACCATACACATCCCCGATCTTGTTAGGAGCCACACCCAGACCGGTGCATGCGCCCGCGGCGATAGTGTTCGACGACGTCACAAACGGATAGCTGCCGAAATCCACGTCAAGCATAGTACCCTGTGCGCCCTCACATAGCACCTTCTTCCCTTCGTTGATCAGATCGTTCACCAGAAACTCGCTGTCAACGATCTCATAAGTCTGGAGATACTTCACCGCATCGAGCCATTCAGCCTCCAGAGCCGGAAGCGACGATGTGTCCCAACCCATCATTTTCAGCTGTTCGAGATGACGGTCACGTGCGGCGGCATACTTCTCTTCGAAATTATCCTGAGTGTCACCCAGGCGCAATCCGTTGCGGCTCGTCTTGTCTGTGTAAGTCGGACCGATACCCTTGCCCGTGGTGCCTATCTTGCTTTTTCCTTTAGCATTCTCGTTAGCAGCATCGAGCAGACGGTGAGTGGGCATGATCAGGTGAGCCTTACGCGACAGACGAAGCACCTTGCGCAGATCCACACCGCTCTCGGCAAGCTCCTCGGCCTCTTTCCTGAAAAGAATCGGATCGAGAACCACTCCGTTGCCTATTATGTTGATCTGGCCATGCTGGAACACACCCGAAGGTATCGAGCGGAGCACATACTTCTTTCCGTCGAACTCGAGCGTGTGTCCCGCATTGGGGCCGCCCTGGAAACGGGCCACCGCGTCATAACGGGGGGTGAGCACGTCAACCACCTTGCCTTTACCCTCGTCGCCCCATTGCAGGCCGAGCAAAATATCAATTTTCATTATTCTTTATTGTTCGGAGTTTTGATTCCATTGAAGTGGTTTAAAACCTTGGGCTGACCCGAGACTGGCGGATAACCCTCGGAAATCACTTCATTTTGCGTCTGCACGACATGCACACACCGTACACATTCACCGAGCACGAAGTAGGCTGAAAACTCTTGTAGCGTTTCGCCACAAGCTGAGCAGCCACAGCCTTGTCGGTCGACGGTTTCACCTTGCCGCACACCGTGCATTCCTGATAGATTTTCACCTGAAAACCGGCACTTCTCCGGTCTGTCGAAACCGGTTGAAGCGTGTAGACGCGATGCCGGTTGCGGTTACCGGCAGGTGCCACGATACCAGCCTCAACGAGCAGACGCACCGTGTTCACCACTGTTCCGCGGGAGATTATTGTCGTTGGAGATATGCTGCCGGTCTCAGCGTGGATCATATCCACAGTGAAGAAACCGGAGCATTTCTCTATAGCTTCGAGCACCACATACCGCTCCGGAGTCGAGCGTAGGCCGCGGGAGCCTATGTACTCGCGCAGGCGCGACGAAGGCGACTCGTTTTTCACTCAGTCACTCAGTTACTTTATCAGGTACTGCGACGAGATTGACTCATTCTCGTGTACGCGGCGTATAGTATCCGCAAACAGCCGTGCAACCGACAGGATCGTCACCTTCGGGCAGTGCTTCGTGTAGGGGATGCTGTTAGTGAAGATCATCTCGCAGAGCGAGCTGTTGGTCACGCGCTCGGTGGCCGGATCGCTCATGATGGCGTGCGAGCAGAGAGCCCTCACCGTCTTCGCACCGTGGCTCATCATCAGGTCGGCAGCTTTGGTGATAGTGCCGGCGGTATCGGCCATGTCGTCCACCAGGATGACATTTTTATCCTTCACGTCACCGATCACAGTCATTGTGGCAACCACATTGGCCTTGGCGCGCTGCTTGTGACAGAGCACAAGCGGCAGATTGAGATATTTAGCATAGTTGTTGGCACGCTTCGCACCACCCACGTCGGGAGTAGCGATCACCATATCCTCGAGGCCGAGCGACTGGATGTAGGGGATAAACACCGACGAAGCGTAGAGGTGATCCACAGGGATATCGAAGAAGCCCTGGATCTGGTCAGCATGAAGATCCATTGTGATCACGCGGTCAACGCCGGCGGCGCTGAGCATGTCGGCCACGAGCTTTGCGGCGATCGACACACGGGGTTTGTCCTTGCGGTCCTGACGAGCCCAGCCGAAGTAAGGCACGACAGCGATGATCGACTTGGCCGAAGCGCGCTTGGCGGCATCGATCATGAGAAGAAGCTCCATGAGGTTGTCACTGTTGGGGAAGGTCGACTGGACGAGATAAACCTCGCAGCCGCGGATCGACTCCTCAAACGAAACCTCAAACTCGCCGTCGGCAAAGTGCTGGATATTCATTTTACCCAGCTCAACGCCGAGGTCTTTACAGATTTCCTCTGCCAGATAGCGCGAGCGTGTGCCCGAAAAGACTTTCAAAGGAGGTAATGACGACATGTGATATGTTGTTTAATTGGTTTTTATCTTTCTTTGCGGGTTCCTGCATGAGCAGGCAACCTTTGGCTCTTTTTTCTCTTCCTTGTGCGGAGTGAACTTCCACACTACAGCCCCGTGAGCAGGCACGCTGGTCACAAAAGGAGTATCGGCATCCACCGTGCGTAGCTCTGCGGCACCTCCTGCAAGAAGCTCCGTAGCATCGGTAGCACCCTCCTGTAATCCCAGCACCTCAAAAGCATGACGCGGCAAATTTACGGCAACTTCACGGTCATAATCTGCGAAATTGGCCACAACGAGCACCCCCTCCCCGTCAGACCCGCGCATAAACGCATATTGCCGGTGAGGATCAAGCCTGTCATTGTGGTAGTTCACATACATCAGATCGAAAAATCCCCCTTCTCTTATAGCCTTCTCCGTGTTGCAGAGCGTCAGCACGCGACCGTAAAGTTCACGCAGATCCCGCTCCCACGGCTCAAGCTTCTCTGTCGAGCAACGCCCACCGTCAAGCCAGCGCCGCACGGTCGGTATGCTCCAGTAATCAAAAATAGTCGTACGCCCGTCGCGTCCGCTGAACCCCTCGGCATCCGCCCCCTTTTCGCCAAGCTCCTGCCCGGCATATATCATCATCGGCCCGGTTCCGAGCATAGCCGAAACCACAAGCGACGGAGTCACCTTCATCGCATCGCCGGCATACTGTTCCGATGCAAAACGCTGTTCATCATGATTCTCCAGGAAATTCAGCAGATGCGCCCCAAGGCCGTCCACACGCTGCCAGCACGAAGTGAGTTGAGCCGCCGACACATTGCAGCACTGTATGCCCCTCAGCGTGTCATAGAGATTGACCTTGTCATAGAGATAATCAAAACCGGCACGCTCTATAAACTCGCGATACTGATTCACGTCATATATCTCTGCGATGAAAATCACATCTGGGTAAGTTTCCTTCACAGCGGGAATAGCCCATTCCCAGAACTCCACAGGCACCATGAAAGCCATGTCGCAGCGGAAACCGTCGATACCCTTCGAAGCCCAGTACCGCAGTATGTGCAGCATCTTCAACCACACCTGAGGGATAGGAGAGAAATGCCGCGACCCATCACCGTAGTCCACACCATAGTTCAGCTTCACCGTCTCATACCAGTCATTCACCGACGGGAAAGCCGTGAAGCAGTCATTGCCCGAAGCTTTGGCAGGAAACTCCACGTATGCATCACTACCCTCACCAAGCGGAATCGACGGAGCGAACTGCTGTCGGGGCAGATAATAGAAATCATTTGAAGGAGAAAAAAACATCCCCGGATAATCCCCCGCACCGAAGTCCTCGATACCCGCCGGCTTCACATCGCTGTGATATCGCCGTGCCACATGATTAGGCACGAAATCCATTATCACCTTCATCCCTGCCGCGTGAGTGCGCTCCACAAGAGCCTCAAACTCAGCCATGCGTTTCGTGACATCTGTAGCGATGTCCGGATCAATGTCGTAGTAGTCCGATATAGCGTACGGGCTGCCGGCGCGTCCCTTCACCACGTATGGATTATCCCGCTCTATACCGTAGGCCGTGTAGTCCGCGTCGTGAGCATGTTCGATCACACCCGTGTACCACACATGAGTCACGCCCAGTTCCCTGATGCCTTCAAGCACCCGCGGGGTGATGTCGTTCATCTTGCCCGACCCGTTCTGCTCTATCGTACCGCCGGGCACACAACGCGAGTTGTAGTTCGTGAAAAGTCTCGGAAGAAGCTGGTATATGATTGCTTTCTCTCTCATTGTCACTTTTGAGTTTGGCGCATTTCGTCAAACACCTGACGGCCGGCCGAGTAACCGCTCAGGTACACGCTGTGCGTGTTCGACAGATCAAACACTTTGTAGTGCGAGAGCATCGACACCGTCACCATCCTGTCGCACAGAGGTTCGTCGAGACGCACATTCGAACGTGCGAAAAGATGATAAGTGCGCATTGCCACCTCAGTTATGGTAGGCTGGAAAGTATCCTCGTCTGTCGAGTTCGGGCTCACGTTGACACCCACGACCTCCTCGCAGCAGTCACGCAGAAGCCATGCCGGAAGGTTGCGGGCAACACCGCCGTCCACATAGTGGCGTCCATCGATCGTTACCGGCTTAAACATGATGGGAATGCTGCACGAAGCGATCACNGCCGTNCCTATATCGCCATGATCGAGACACACAGCTTCACCCGATGCGATATCCGTCACACCGAGTTTCACCGGGATAGGAAGATCCTCCAGACGTTTATAGGGAGCCACAGCATTCTCTATAAACTTTTTGAAAGGTGTGAGGCTGAAAAGTCCGCCGCCACCTTCGCGTATGGCAAGCGATGTCAGGNTTTTGAACTTGCAGTTNGCAAAAAGCTTGTGTATATCCTCAGGNTCTACGCCCGCTGCCCAAAGCACGGCGGCAACTGACCCGGCGCTAACGCCGGCCACTATATCCGGTTTGAGCCCGCAATCGCTCATTGCCTTCAGCACCCCGCCGTGTGCGAAGCCACGGGCGCCGCCCCCGCTGAGAGCGACCCCCAGACGATAACGGGGAGCTTCCTTGTCTTTTGTCGGTTGAATCATATATATTCGCTGACCGAAGGCAAAATTACAAACTTTACCGTAAATTCGCACAATGAAGTGATCTAAACTTATGACAATTTATGATTCGGGACTGATTCGAGGATAGTTCGGAATCGCGATGAGGGAGTAATGAGGCTTCATTATGACCGAAGAGAGGTTTCGAAATAGCCCGAAGAAGGCCTGAAACATAAATGCCATGGCTTATTTCACTTCGTGATTCGCATCTTGTCATAAGTTTATGATCACTTCAATGCAACGAACATTAATCACGCTCTGCGCCCTCTTATTTTTATCCGGAGTCATCAGAGCCTCACTCTCAGCCACCTCACAGTCGCTGCACGATTCCGTCAGCGTAGCCCTGATCACGTGCCACCCAGGCGATCAGGTCTACGAGCTCGAGGGGCACACAGCCCTGCGCATAATTTTGCCCGACGGTACCGACATGACAGTCAACTGGGGACTGTTTGATTTCAACTCCCCCAACTTCCTTTACCGCTTTGTCAAGGGAGAGACCGACTACCGCATGGGAGCCGCCCCCACACAACATTTCCTCACACAGTACGCCCGCGAGGGGCGCCGCGTCGACCAGACACCACTCAACCTCACGCCTCGTGAGCGCGACCGCCTTGTCTCGCTCATCGACAGCACCTTCCGCATCGGTTCACCCGTCTACCGCTACAACTACGTCCTCGACAACTGCGCAACCCGCCCGCTCGACTATATCGCCATGGCAATCGGTGCCCCCGTTCAGCTCACCGACACCACTGCCCTCGCCCACCGTGCCGGAAACACCTTCCGATCCGACATGACCGCCTTCCACAGCAACTATCCCTGGTATCAGTTCGGCATCGACCTCGCCCTCGGCAGCCTCATCGACCGTCCCCTCGCTCCAGGGCAGCACGCCTTCGCCCCTGTCTCCCTCGCCGTCATGCTTCAGGGATCACTACGCCCCGCCCCCGACGATCCTTCGCGCCTCATCCCCCTTGCCGGCGCCACCACCACCCTGCTCCCCGACAATGGCGGAGGCCCCGACGGTCCCACCCCCTGGTTCCTGACGCCGCTGGCAGTCTGTTCATTGTTCGCCATTATCACNCTCGCCATCTCGCTCCGCGACTTGCGTCGACGNGTCATCTCCCGCTGGTTCGACACCATCTATTTCTCCATCATGGGGTTAGCGGGGCTGCTGCTCACATTCCTCATCTTNATCTCCGTCCACTANGCCACATCACCCAACTGGCTCTTTCTCTGGCTAAACCCGCTGTGCTTTATAGGCGCAACCCTTATATGGATAAAAAAGTGCCGTAAAGTGGTTATATTGTACCAAATTGTTAACTTTGCAGCAATAGTGGCACTCTGTGTCGCCGCCATCTGCGGCGCCCAGGTGCTTAACATTGCGTTTGTACCCCTACTCGTAGCCGACGCCGCAAGAGCCGCCGTCTACATTCGCTCAGCAAAATGGCATTCAGCAACCATCTGACTTTACATAAAACCACAATAGCGCGGACGATAGCAGCAGCATTCGTCCTCTCAATGACCCAACCCACACTGCGAGCCGACCAACATGAGTCACGCCCCGTATTAGTCGTTGGAGTCACTGTCGAGGGCCTCTCTGCCGACTATCTCGAGTTGTTGCGCGACAAGTTTGGAAAAGACGGCTTGAANCGTCTCTTCAACAATGCGGTCACAATCACCGACCTCGATTTCGGGACACCGCTCGATGCCGCGGCAGCCGCAACAATCATCCACACGGGAGCGGCACCGACCGTCAACGGCATAGCAGCCGCACGCACCTACAATTCCGACCTGCGCCGAAGCTTCAGCACATTCCTCTCCGATCCCAATTCCGACATACCGGCCAATTATTCGCCGGCACGCATCCTCTCCACAACCATATCCGACGAGCTGCGCATCGACGGCGGAGGCATGGGCGAGGCACATTCCATTGCACCCGACGTGGCACTTGCCATACCAGGNGCAGGACACACTGCCACCACAGCCCATTGGATCAGCGACACCGACGGCACCTGGGTAACGTCAAAAGCCTACCCCGACAGTCCCGCACTCATCCAGAACCGCAACCGCACACACTCCGTAGCATCCGTTCTCGACACTCTGGGATGGGCTCCATCTATCTCGATAACTGAATATCCTGATCTGCCCGCATTCCGCCGCTCCTATCCTTTCAGCATACGCTTCGGCAGAGGCGAAACTGACCGCTACCGCATGTTCAAGTCATCACCGGTAGTCAATCAGGTAGTGACCGACCTTGCCATAGAGTATATCCGCACACTCGGCCTCGGCAAGCACGAGGCACCCGATATGATCTCGCTCGCCTACAACGTCTCACCCTACCCCTACGGTCGCGACAACGACTATAAGCTGGAGACGATGGACGGCTACCTACGCCTCGACCGCGACATAGCGCGTCTCATGAAAGCTATCGACGAGAACGGCCCNGGCATGGATCGCACACTCCTCTTTGTGGCAGGTACACCACCATCCTCCCGCACACGNCGCGACGACGAGAAATGGGCTCTCCCCGGCGGCGAGTTCAACGTTAAGCGCGCCATATCGCTGCTCAACCTTTACCTCATTCAGCGATTTGGCAATGGAGAGTGGATCACAGGCTACCACAACGGATATTTTTACATAAATCCCACACTGGTTGCCAACCTTGAGATNGATCCCGCTGTTGTTAGGAAGGAGACAGCGGCATTCCTCCGTCGCATGAGCGGAGTAGCCTATGCTTATACCATCGACGAAGTAACTTCGCGCGACATACACGACAACTCCGAAGCCGTCTGCCGCAACACACGCCTTGATTCTTCNGGCGATGTCCTTGTCACCGTGGCACCNGGATGGCAGATTGTCGATGAAACCACGCAATCGACACCGCTACCGCTTGTCGAGCGCATGGCATCATCCACTTCTCCNGCATTTATCATGGCGCCGGGCATAATTCCGCAACGCATCACCACACCGGTCGATGCCCGCNTCCTTGCCCCCACCGTCACCGGACTCATGCGCATCCGCGCTCCGAGCGGATCATCCCTTGCGCCGCTACGCCTTTGATTTGAGCGTGCGCCATNCTTCAATTCATTTCATTTAATTACAACACATTACACGACACATAATTCATGTCACTGACATCATTTCTCAATAAGATATTCGGNAACAAGTCGCAGCGCGACCTGAAAGAAATACAGCCNATAGTCGATAAGATCAAAANCATAGGTCCCTCGCTCAAGGACCTCGATGCCGACGNACTCCGCCGCCGCATCGANGAGGTGCGTGCCGACATCGCAGCCGCCACCGCCGACGATCAGAAAGCCGTCGATGAGATTAAGGCAAAAGTCGACTCACTCCCATTCGACGAGCGTCAGCCACTTTGGGATCAGATTGACCAGCACGAGAAAAACATTCTCGACATACTCGAGGACAAGCTCAACGANCACCTCCCCGTTGTATTCGCCGTCATGCGCGAGACTGCCGCACGATTCGCCGCATCACCCACTGTCGAAGTCACTGCAACCGATCTCGACCGTCAGCTTGCAGGCGAGGGACGCGACTTCGTAACCATCNANGGCGACAAAGCAATCTGGAAAAACCACTGGCTCGCCGGAGGCAACGAAATTACTTGGGACATGACCCACTACGATGTCCAGCTTATCGGTGGTGTCGTGCTCCATCAGGGCAAAATCGCCGAGATGGCCACCGGTGAGGGTAAGACTCTTGTGGCAACACTACCCGTNTTCCTCCGCTCCCTCTCCCGCCGCGGCGTGCATGTCGTTACCGTCAACGACTACCTCTCCAANCGTGACTCCGAGTGGATGGGACCGCTCTACATGTTCCACGGATCTACTGTCGACTGCATCGACAAGCACGAGCCAAACACCGCCGCACGACGCCGCGCCTATGAGTGCGACATCACATTTGGTACCAACAACGAGTTNGGCTTCGACTACCTCCGCGACAACATGGCCATGTCACCCGCCGACATGGTGCAGCGCAAGCACTACTACGCTATCGTCGACGAGGTCGACTCTGTGCTTATCGACGATGCCCGCACCCCTCTTATCATCTCAGGNCCCGTCCCCAAAGGCGACGACCAGCTCTTCAACGACTACAAGCACAACGTTGAGAAAGTCGTTCAGGCACAGAAGCGCCTGGTGACCCAGCTTCTCGCCGACGCGAAAACAAAACTTGCATCCGANGACAAGGACGTGCGCAAGGAAGGTGCCATCCTTCTCTTCCGTGCCTTCAAGGGTCTCCCCAAAAACGGCGCTCTCATCAAGTTCCTCAGTCAGGAGGGCATGAAGAACGTAATGCTTCAGACCGANGCCTACTATCTTCAGGACAACGCCCGCGAGATGCCCAAGATCACCGATCCACTCTANTTCGTCATCGACGAGAAAAANCGCAGCGTCGAGCTCACCGACAAGGGTCTCGACGAGCTCACCGGCAAGATCGAAGACCCCAACTTCTTCGTTCTCCCCGACATCGCNGCCGAGCTTTCNGCACTTGAGACAATCGAGGATCCCGCTGAGCGTCAGGAGCGCAAGGATCAGGCCATGCAGGACTATGCCGTGAAAGCCGAGCGCGTCCACACCGTCACTCAGCTTCTCAAGGCCTACACCCTTTTTGAGAAAGACGTTGAGTATGTCATCGACGACAACAAGATCAAGATCGTCGACGAGCAGACCGGACGTATCATGGAGGGACGCCGNTACTCCGACGGTCTTCACCAGGCAATCGAGGCAAAGGAAGGCGTGAAAGTCGAGGCTGCCACGCAGACATTCGCAACCATCACCTTGCAGAATTACTTCCGCATGTACCACAAGCTCGCCGGTATGACCGGTACGGCCGAGACCGAGGCTGGTGAGCTCTGGGACATCTACAAGCTCGATGTGGTCACCATACCCACCAACCGTCCCGTAGCGCGCATCGACATGAACGACCGCGTCTACAAGACCAAGAAAGAGAAATATGCCGCTGTCATTGACGAGATCGAGGCTCTCCGCAAGCAGGGACGCCCCGTTCTGGTCGGAACAACATCGGTTGAAATATCCGAGCTTCTGAAACGAATGCTCGACATGCGCAAGATACCCTGNCAGGTACTCAACGCTAAGCTACACCAGAAGGAAGCCGAGGTGGTTGCGCTGGCTGGTCGCAAAGGCACCGTCACCATAGCCACCAACATGGCAGGTCGTGGTACCGACATTAAGCTTACCGACGAGGTAAAGGCCGCCGGAGGTCTTGCCATCATCGGCACCGAGCGTCATGAGTCACGCCGNGTCGACCGTCAGCTTCGCGGACGTTCAGGCCGTCAGGGCGACCCGGGTTCATCCGTCTTCTACGTCTCATTCGAGGATCAGCTCATGCGCCTCTTCGCCACCGACCGCGTCATGAAAATGCTCGACACCCTCGGCCTCAAGGAAGGCGAGATGATCGAGAGCAAGATGGTTACACGTGCCATTGAGAATGCACAGAAGCGCGTCGAGGAAAACAACTTCGGTATCCGCAAGCGCCTGCTTGAGTATGATGATGTGATGAACAAGCAGCGCACCTACATCTACAATCGCCGCCATCACGCGCTTGTAGGTGAGCGCATTGGTATTGACATCGCCAACATGCTCTACGACATTGTCGAGAACATCATCGACACCTACGGTCTCAGCCCCGATACCTACGACGACATGTCAGCCGAGACCATGCGCACACTCACCATTGAGTTGCCGTTCACCCGCGATGAGATCTCCAAGCTCACCCGTGAGGATGCTATCGACCGTCTCCATCGTGCGGCAAATGAGGCACTGGAGCGCAAAAGCCAGCGCATAATCGATGTCACCCTCCCGGTAGTGCGCGAGTGGGTCGAGAACCGCGGACATCAGGGCAAGATCATCGTTCCCCTCACCGACGGAAAACGCCTCTTCCAGCTTCCCGTTGACATCATCGAGGCCTACAACACCGAGTGCCGCTCCATAGTCAAGGAATGGCACAAAGCCATAATGCTTGTTACAATCGACGAGCTTTGGAAAGAGCATCTGCGCGAGCTTGACCAGCTGCGCCAGTCCGTCCAGAACGCATCCTACGAGCAAAAAGATCCCCTTGTGATCTACAAAGTAGAGTCCTTCCATCTCTTTGAAGAGATGCTGAGCCGACTCAACGACAAGGCAATGTCGGCACTCATGCGCGGACAGGTATTCGTTCGTCAGGCTCCCCCCATGCCACAGCAGCCGGCAGGAACCGACGGTACACCCGAAACCGAAGGCAGCCAGGAAGCACCCGCTCCTGCACCCGCTCCCAAGAAAGAAGTTGAGGTGAAAGAGGCAGCACCCGAGATGCCGCGTGATTACTCACGTTATCGTGCAAGCAAGGAGTCACTTCCAGGCGAAGCCGAGCAGCGGGCGGCAGCCAGCGCACCCCAGGGAGGGCCGCAGAAAGTCATGCCCGCCAAAGCCGCACCACGCATCGGACGCAACGACCCATGCCCCTGCGGCTCCGGCAAAAAATTCAAAAACTGCCACGGCCGCAACGCCTGACCCTGATAAATCATAACTTTGGTGGGTGCGCGACAGCACACCCACCAAAAAAAGTAGGGGCGTTGCGAAAGCACGCCCATCCCAAAAAAGTAGGGACGCACGGCTCGTGCGTCCTTACACCTATNTAAAACCACCTATTCCATGAAAATNCCAGCACTTCTTGCCGTCATTGTCTGCATAGCTGCAGGATGTTCATCATCACGGCATTCCCTCACCTACTTTGAGGNATTGAAAGATATGCCCGACGGAGAAGTGCAGGTAGATATCCCGCAGTTGCGCATTATCCCNGACGATGCACTGCTCATAACNGTCAACTCCGGGGTNCCCGATGCATCCGCACCCTACAATGTGCCACTCTTCAATCCGCAGGCAAGAGCATCCGGCACCTACAGCACCACAATATCACAGCCGTCTTATATTGTCGACAGCCAAGGCGACATCATGATGCCCGTCATNGGCAAGATTCATGCCGCAGGGCTCACCACAGCCGAGCTTGCANCCGAGATAACCCGCCATGTCTCCGGGGATCTGCGCGATCCCTACGTCCGCGTCGAGCTGCTCAGCTTCAATGTCCATATACTTGGCGAGGTAAACAAGCCCCGGACCGTAAAAGTCGAAAAAGAACGTTTTTCAATACTTGAGGCACTTGCTGCTGCCGGAGACCTCACCCCCTATGGTGACCGATCGACCGTGCTTCTCATCAGGCAGGAAGACGGAGCGAACCGCTACCATCATCTCAATCTCAACGATGCCGCCCTGCTGTCCTCGCCCTACTTCTACCTCAAGCAGAACGACGTAATTGTCGTTGAGCCAAACGACATACGCAAAGCCAACTCACGCTACAATCAGGACAACGCCTACAAATTATCCGTCATCTCCACCATCGTCTCAGCCGCCTCCGTCATCACCTCACTCACCATCGCCCTTACCGTCAAATAACCCATCCCCTCACCTCAGAGACCTCTGAGTTCTCCGAGTTCTCCCAATTCCATAGAAATGCAACCCACCGATATTACCTTCCGCAAGGAGATCATTCATGTAATCTCAAGGTGTCGCAAAGGATATCTGAAGATCATCTGCACGACAGCTGTAATGCTTCTCCTGGCAGTGGTATATCTTTTTTTACGTCAGCCCGTTTTCATCGCTAATGCTTCTGTGATGATTGCAGGCGACACATCGGTGGGAGGAGCAGCGATGAATCTTGTACGCCAGTTCTCACTCGGCAACATACTTGGCGGATCCGGCTCTGTCCACGATGAACTCTCAATGCTATCGAGCCACACCACACTCATGGGTGCTGTGAAAGCAATAGGAGCAAACACCACCTACACCATACGCGAGAGTTTACTTACCCGCAGAAACGCTTATCCTGTACCTCCCGTCAGACTCGAATGTAACCCTTCGGTTCCCGACACACTCACTGCCGTACTTCTCTTCAAACTCTCCATCGATTCCCGTGGCACAGCCCATGTCAAGGCGCGAAAAGGATTCCGCACAATAGGCGCGACATCGGGATCCTTCCCCCTCACAGTGGAAACCTCTTTCGGTTCCTTCACTTTCGTGCCTACCGACTCGATTATAGAGTCACCGTTGAAAATGACAATCCGCACCACCGGCTACTCACGGACTGCCGAAGAGCTCGACCGCAAACTGACGATTGATATTCCAAGCAAACTCGCCGACGTAGTTTCACTCTCCTATGAGAGTACTAACCGCGAGTTGGCGACCGACATGCTGCAAGCGGTGATCGACGAGTACAACCGTCGTGGCATAGAAGCTAAACGCATCCGTGACACGCAAACCCTCTCGTTCATCGATGACCGTCTCGCGCGACTTAATGGCGAACTCTCTGAAAGCGAGCAAGGCATCGAATCCTTTAAGCAACAAAATCGTCTTTCCGACCTTAAAGCCGAAGCTGAATATATGTTGGGTGAACGTGCCGCCCTGAATCAGGAACTACTGAAAGCAGAGACAAGCCTGAAAATTCTTCAGTTGACCAAAGATTTTATCGACGACCCCGCCAATTCAGCCAGCTTCATACCATTACTGGGACTCGGCGAAAGCGACACCGAAGCCGTCACTGCCTACAACGACCTCATAATGCA
>JAAVGC010000019.1 GCA_014800445.1 Bacteroidales bacterium
GTGTCGCGTGTAGTACCATGCACGTCGGACACTATGGCGCGATCATCATCCAAGAGAAGATTGAGAAGTGTGGATTTTCCTGCATTGGTAGCTCCGGCAAGCGCAAGGGGATAACCGTTAAGTATTGCTTGTCCAGTGGTATAAGAGTCTGTTAGGCGGTCGATACGGCTGATTATGTCGGTAGTCAGCTGTATGAGCGTAGAACGGGATGCAAACTCAACGTCCTCTTCCGAAAAATCAAGTTCAAGTTCAAGGAGAGAGGCAAGTTCGATCAGGCGTTCGCGCAGCTCTCTGATGCGTCCGGTCAGTGAGCCCTTGAGTTGGTGTATGGCTATGCTGTGAGCTCCGGCAGTGCGGGCGGCGAGTATGTCGGCAACGGCTTCGACCTGAGCAAGATCAAGGCGTCCGGCAAGGTAAGCAAGACGAGTGTATTCGCCAGGCTCAGCCATGCGGCAAAGGCGGGTATCGATGAGTAAACGAAGAAGGCGAGACTGAACGTAGACGGAACCGTGAACAGAGATTTCCACAGTGTCGTGGGAGGTATAAGAGTGTGGAGCACGGAAAATCGTCGCCACTGCTTGATCAAGGATATCACCATCATTATCAATGATCTCCCCTACTACAGCGGAGGCATGGCGAACCGAAGTGAGATCTCGTCCGCGCCACAGTGACTGCACAGCTTCAATGGCTTTAGGACCGCTAACTCTTATAACTGCTATGCCACCGATACCAGGCGGAGTGGATATTGCGCAAATTGTGTCAGTAGTGTGACTCATCGTCCAGTGGAAAAGTTATGGAAATCAAAGGTTGATTCAATCGTTGTCTGCAACGAGTCAGGAAGAGTTGAAAAGAAATCGTGGCCGGTGATAGCCTCAACCTGATCGACCGTCATGGCACATTTCTGCATTCCCCCATCAACCTTACCGTTGTTCATAATGAAACCAATTGTGGCAGGAGTACCGTCGGCCCGACGATAGAGTACAACTTTGAAGAACGAAGGTGGCACAACTACTCCGGTATCGCCGATCGTAGTGCTATAGCCCTGTGTCATGACCGGACCGCATATTACTACAGCCATACCGAGACTGTCGATTGAAGCAATGTTGCGGCAGGCCTGCTCAAGCTTGTTCCATGCTCCTGTGTTGAGCGATGTGGCCTGAGGGGCAATGTTGGTGAGAAGGAAGCAGTCCTTCATCGCTTGCGCATCCCACTTCATGTCGGCAGCAGGCGCCATGTGTCCGCGATCATAGCCTGACTGACGGTAGTCGGCTACCGAAGCACATCCGCTCACACCACGGTCAGCAGCAAACGCCCCTGAATCGCGCGACACGACCGGATTGGCAAGACGTCCGGCATCAAGCATCCATGCAACCCAGTTGGGAATGTGGGTTACCGGATTGAATGAGACTGTAAAGCCAGTGTAGTTGAGCATGACCTCGTCAAGATCGGAATTGGTCGCGGCGACAGCATAGTTGTTCCAATCACCTGGAATAGCTGATGTGGAACGTGTTGATTTCGAACCGCCGGCATGCTCCGGAATGAGAAATGCCAGTGCTATGAGTAACAAGCAGGTAACAAGGATAACCTGACGCATATTGTTGCGGCGTTTGCGGCGACGCGACATTTTGGACTGATAGTTACGTTTTGCCATTTAGGTTTCTGAAATGTGATAATCAGACCGCCGGAAGCGACTGAGCCTGAAGCTTGCGGTAGAGGTCGAGAGCGTAGACATCGGTCATGCCTGAAACGTGATCGAGTACGGCCTGAATTCGCCCGTAGAGCGATGGTGCATGTGCATCATATTGTCCAGGAATCTTCGATAGCAGTAGTTTGGAATAGCTCAGACCCGGATTTGTAACTGCTCCGATAAGGTGCTGCATGAGCGAAGTGATTATGCGATGTCCGGCAAGCTCAACGTCGACAACCTCAGGAGCCTCATATATATGAGAGTAAGAAAGCTCCGCACACCGGGCATAGGCTTGTTTCTCCTGCTCAGGCAGACTCTTGATCAGAGTCGAATTGAATGTGCCGTCAAGAATCTCCTGCTCGTGCCGCACAAAGATATCGGCACAGCACTCAACGAGGCGTCCGATCACGCATGAACGGAGATAACCGATCTTCTCATTTGGATCGTCAACGCCATCCATCACCTCGTGCATCCGCGTGAGCCGTTCTGGTGGGAAGAATGCGCTCAAGTGCTCAATGACAGTGTCTGTCGATAGGATCTTAAGCTTGTGAGCATCCTCAATATCCATCACCTCATAGCAGATATCGTCGGCAGCCTCAACGATGTAGACGAGCGGATGACGTGAGTAAACCAACGGTTCACCGGGAGCACTGAGCCGTTTCATGCCAAGCTCATCGGCTATTTTGATAAAGTCCTCGGTTTCCGATGTGAAGAAACCAAATTTGCCACGCTCCCCTGCCGCCAATGACTCATAAGGATATTTCACGATCGAAGCGAGCGTGGAATAGGTCATGGCAAAACCTCCGTTGCGACGGCCGCGGAACTGATGGGTGAGCAGACGGAAGGCATTGGCATTTCCTTCAAAACGTGTTACGTCAGCCCACTGCTGCGGGGTAAGACTGTCACGTAGCCAACTCCCCTCTCCCTCACTGAAATAGGTAGAAATCGCAGTCTCACCCGAATGACCGAACGGCGGGTTACCGAGATCATGGGCAAGACAGGCAGCCCCGACTATCTCTCCGGCGAAATCGAGGCACTCCACCCACGGCTCATCGCGGTATTTAGCGCGAAGCTGGCGAACCACCTCGTTGGCGAGCGAACGACCTACACACGACACCTCAAGACTATGAGTCAGACGGTTGTGAACGAACACACTGCCCGGAAGCGGAAATACCTGAGTCTTATTCTGCAATCGCCTGAAAGGAGCCGAGAAAACCAGACGGTCATGATCACGCTGAAAATCGCTTCGCAATCCACGTTTGCGTGGATCATGATAGTTNTCCANCCCNAGNCGCTTGTCGCATATCAGNCGGTTCCAGTCCATGCCCGTTCAGTCTTTACCGTCAGTTTCCTTAATCTCAGAATCGAGCGCAGCAGTGTCGGCCACAGTGAGATCGTCGTAGTTCTGATAGAGGAAATCGTTGTAAGGGAAACGNGCGAGATGAATCTCTTTGGCACGATCATAAAGCACCCGCTTAAGTTCGTCGATATTCAGTCCCTTTTTAGCCGAAATGAACACACAGCTTCCGGGGGCGAGCTTGCTCATCCACGTTTCCTTGAGCCGATCGAGCGAAATGTTCTCNCGCTTTTCAGGCGANAGGTCATCAGGATCCTTTGGAGTGTAGCTGAACGCGTCAATTTTATTGAACACCATTATCATCGGTTTCTCAGCAGCGTCACCGCAGATATCGCGCAGAGTTTTGTCGACCACGGCTATCTGCTCCTCAAATCCCGGATGGCTTATGTCGACAACATGCACAAGTATATCGGCCTCGCGCACCTCGTCGAGAGTCGACTTGAAAGAGTCGACAAGATGAGTGGGAAGTTTGCGTATGAACCCTACCGTATCGGTGAGCAGAAACGGGAGATTGTCGATTATGACCTTACGAACAGTGGTGTCAAGTGTTGCAAACAGCTTATTCTCGGCAAACACATCGCTTTTACTCAGAAGGTTCATAAGCGTAGACTTACCCACATTGGTGTAACCGACGAGAGCCACACGGGTGAGCTTACCACGATTTTTGCGCTGAATGGACTTCTGGCGATCTATTGACTTCAGTTCTTCCTTCAACCTTGCAATGCGGTCAAGGATAATTCGTCGGTCGGTCTCTATCTGTGTCTCACCTGGACCACGCATACCTATACCACCTCGCTGACGTTCAAGGTGAGTCCAGAGTCGGGTGAGTCGAGGTAGCAGATATTGATATTGTGCCAGCTCTACCTGAGTGCGGGCATTAGCCGTCTGCGCTCTTTTAGCAAATATATCGAGAATCAGTGATGTTCGGTCGAGTATCTTCACCTGAAGCTCACGTTCGATGTTCGACACCTGTTTGGTGGTCAGATCATCGTCGAAGATAACCATACCTATATCATTGTTCTGCACATAGTCCTTTATCTCTTCAAGTTTACCTTTGCCCACAAATGTGCGTGGGTTAGGGTAATCGACCTTCTGCGTAAAATGCTTCACCGTAACGGCTCCGGCAGTATCGGCGAGAAAGGCCAGTTCGTCAAGATACTCTTTTACCTTCGCCTCATCCTGTTGCGGCGTTATGAGTCCGACGAGCACCGTACGCTCGGTTGTCTCTTTATCTATAACAAATTCTTTCACTTCTACTGATGAATTAAATGTGTATAGTTACAACGTTCACGGGAGCAGATAAGTTAGAAATCGGATCCTGTAAACTGTGCACCACCCGATACAGCCCCCTGCTTCTCCTTAACAGTGGTGTTGAAATTGAATGTGAGCGACAAAGCTATATTGGGATATTTAGGCCTGACTTTTGTGTAGGATTCAAGCCCGTCAGCGATAAGCCTGCTGTGGTATCGTGCCGTATGGAACATGTTGTGGAAAACAAGCGATGCCCACAGAGTATTTTTCACCACCTGCTGTCTGACAGCAAAGTCAAAATAGAAATAGGCTTTCTCGCGTCCCTGACTCAGAACTGTNGGTCCAANAAAATTTGCATCAAACTGCATTTTAGTTGTCGGGCCTACAGTAAAATTATTGATCAACGACGCCGAATAGCTCACATTGGATGCAGAAGTGCATCCCTCGTACTTACCGGTGAACTTATACCCGAACACACTACCGTTAAGGTTGGCAGTCCACCAGGTCGTCAATCTCATGCGCGATGATAACTCAAGACCTATAGTGCGGTCGTCGCCCGCATTCACAAGCGAGTCAAGCGTGACTCCGGGCTCGTAGGGCACGCGCACGCGCTGTGCCACATCCTTGCGGCTACGCCAGTAAGCCGTCGCGGTCACAGAATTGTCATTGCCGAAATTATGGTTGTAGCCGATTTCTGCCGAATGCACATAGGCGGGACGTATGTCAGGGTTACCAATCAGCTTAGTATAATAGTCCTCATATGTGATGTAAGGTTCAAGCTGCCAAATCCCGGGACGCACCGTGCGGTAGGAGTAGCCGCCCATGAAATTACCTTTGTCAGTGACACGGTAAATCACGTGAGCCGACGGAAAGATATTCCATCGCTTGATGTAGCGGTCGGCACCCGCCACAGCGATTGTAAGTTCGTCGATAGTGTGGTCACCACGTAGACCGGCATCAAGTTCAATGTGTCCGATTTTCTGATTTATCATTGCATAAAGCGAATGAATCTGTCGACGGTAAAAGAAAGGAGCGTAAAGATCATCTTGCCATACAAAATCAGTCATCCCGCGATCCCAATACTTGATCGAGTAATCGCCATGTTCGCTGTAAGACACATACTGGTAACCGGTTTCAAGATGTCCATCGGTATCATAATTAAGTCGATAAGAGGCAGTCCCATCGAAATCCCAGTGATGCTCGTCTTCATATCCTCGTGTGCCTTCATATCTCACACCTGCTGCATCGAAGAGATTACTCTCTGTATACTCCAGACTATTCCAATCGTAGCGCAGACGTCCGCTGATGTCGATTCGGTCACCACGGTCATTAAGAGTCCACGCATAAGTCGTGGACATCTGCGCAAGATGCTTGGTGTTTCTTATTACGTCATGAGCATCATAAATGTTGTCGTTTATTATCTCTCCCTGAAATTCTCTGTGCTCATCATATGACATGTGACCGCCCCGCTCCGTGCGTGTCTTTCCATGCTGCACCTCCACGTTCAGGCGATGGTCACCACGGTCCATCTCCCAACCTGCCAGTGCGATATAATTTGATGGAGCGGTGTAGCGCGTTCCATCGGCTTTGGAAGTGGTGAGAAAGTCATCGACGAGCGTGGTTTTGGTCTGACTGAAATCACTCTTGTTTTTCAGGCGGTTGGCAATGCCTCCGACATACCAACGGTTGCTGCCGGTGACATAGGCGAGGTTCAGATCGAAATCATAGGCATTCATCGTGCTCTCACTAGCCGATGCGGTAGCAGAGAATCCCCGCCGGGTCTGGCGCCGCGTCGTAATATTTATTATTCCCACATCTCCATCGGTGCGGTAGCGTGCCGATGGAGTCGTGATAATCTCTATATTCTCAATCGTAGCCGAAGGGATCTGCTCAAGAGCCTGTGTGCCGTCAAGCATACTCTTTTTACCATCGATATAAACCAGAAAACCTGAGCTACCACGAAATGAAATCTCACCGTCAGAGTCAACTCTGACCGACGGCATAGACTTCAGTACATCCACCGCTGTTCCGGTTGCAGCAGTGAGTACCGACTGTGCGTTTATTTTCTGCCTGTCGAGCTTATAGATCACCTTGCCCCGTTCTGCTGTCACGACCACTTCATCAAGTCCGACATTCTGCACCTGAAGTTCAATAGTGCCTACATCCACTGTTGCATCACCGCTCAGAGCAATATCGCTCTGCGAATACGTCACATATCCCACAAGCTGCACCGACAGCCTATAGACACCGTTGCGGGTAACTAAAATCTCAAAATCACCTGTCTCGCCGATGATAGCCGTTCCGGCAATAACACTATCAGATGCCTGCATCACAGCCACAGCCCCGGTGGCAGGATCATGTGTGTCGGAATCAAGCACTTTACCTCTGACGACAGCAGCGGCAATCACTTCCGGCAACACAAATGTCAAAAGCAAANTGATTATAAAAACAATGCGTCGCATATATATTTACATCAATAGTCTACTATATACAAATATACAANAAATATTCCNGTAAATCACCCTTAACCTATTGGCAACTCGTAATAATCATGCTAAGCCAGACAGAGAATCACGATCTGCACAAGGATGACTCTCGCAAACATACAGAGCGGATAAACCGTTGCATAAGCTACCGAAGGACGATCNCTAGGCAGACTTGAATTGGCATAGTCAAGAGCCATGGGATTGGCCATCGAGCCGCAAAGCATTCCTGCAACCGTGCCGTAGTCGATCTTGAATATTTTAACGGAGATAAGTCCAAGTATTATCACCGGCACGATGGTAAGGACAGCACCAAGAGCTATCCAAAGCAACCCTTCGGAACGGAAAACTGTCTCAAAGAAATGCGCGCCCGATTCAAGACCGAGACATGCGAGATACAATGATAATCCGAAAGCACGGAGCATGAGGTTGACACTCGCTGTGGAGTAAGTGACCATGTGCAGGCGCGGGCCAAATTTACCCACAAGAATACCCATGATAATGGGGCCTCCGGCAAGTCCGAGACTTATCGGAAGTCCGATACCGGGGAAATGAAACGGCACCACTCCAAGCATTATACCAAGCACAATCCCAATAAATACCGCAAATAGATTGGGCTCATCAAGTACGTTGACAGCATTGCCGATAAGGGGTTCGATCTTGTCGATTGCCTTCTGCTCGCCCACCACGATTATTTTATCGCCAAGTTGAAGGCGCAGGTCAGGCGTGGCAAGCAGCGGCAATCCACTGCGATACACTCGACTGATATTTACACCATAAAGATTACGCAGTTTAAGCGAACCAAGTGTTTTACCGTTGATCTGGCGGCGAGAAACAATGAATTGTTGCGACACGAGTTGACGGTCCACAGCATTCCAATCTATATCATTTGCATTCCAGTCGGTCTTATCCTGCTGACCAAACACGATGTGCAGAGGCTCGACATCGGCCGGTGTACTTGTCACNAGCANACGGTCGTGAAGCTGAAGNACCGTGGACGACGTGGGTATACTCACGGCTCCATCACGCCACAGACGNGATATCACAAAATGGCAATTGGAAAAATGCGCAATCTGAGCCACCGTCTTACCNCATATTCCGGGATTGGTAACCTCAAANTCTGTAATTTTAGGTTTCGGCAACGCCTGNACNGGATTGTCGGAAATNTCCTCCGGCCGGATAAAAAAACGTCTCATGAGGATTATTGCCAATATTACTCCAACCACTCCGAGAGGATAGGTCACGGCACAACCAAGCGCCGGTGTGCTTGACGGTATTCCAAGTTGTGAGAGCGTCTGCTGCACGGCACCAAGTGCCGGAGTATTGGTNGTGGCACCACAGAACACACCCATTATGTCGGGCAGATTCACGGGTGTAATAAAAGTAAGTGCCACCGCACATAGCAGTCCGGTCACAGCCAGTGCCAGACCGATGANATTAAGCCGTACTCCNCCGTGAGCAACCGAGCTGAANAAACCTGGGCCTACCTGAAGACCGAGAGCATAAACAAAAAGTACCAGACCGAAATTTTCGGCATATTTCAACGTGTCGGGGGCAATAGTAATCCCAAAGTGTCCGGCCACAATACCCACGAAGAAAACAAAAGTCACACCNAGTGAAACTTTCGCAATCTTTATCTTTCCGAGTGCCAGCCCCACAGCNCAGATAAGCGACAGCACAACGATAGCCTGTATNGCACTATGATCTACCAGAACAGTTTGCAACCAGTTCATTTTTCTCAATCCTTACTTATATGATATCCTATCGGGAAAACAATTCTTTTTTTACTCCGCAACAAAGTTAGCGATTAATTCAATAAGTAGGATAATCGACTGTAAAAACCATTAAACGACAANAGGGAGACACCCACACGGGCATCTCCCTCATAGCTATGGCGTATCAGTAAAACTGTAACCTATGCTTAATTACTTGTTGTTGTCAAGCGAGTGTACCAGACGCTGGTTGGCATCATGCAGACGCTTCTCATCCATCTTGGTAATCTTGCGGTCGTAGGTCATGATACCGTTCACCTCACCCTCGACATCGGTTGTCTGAGTGTAGACNCCAGCNGAATAGCCGCGCTTAACGAGGGGCATGAACTCGTCGATAAGCTTCACGTACTCATCAGTGAGCTGGCCGGCGTTTTCATACTTCACATAACCCCAGTTCTTGTCGTTCTGCCACAGATGACCTTCGAGGGGCAGACCGAGTCCGCCAAACTCACCGAGAACGGTCACGTTGTTGCCGTCGTAGAAAGTGAGAGTGGGATTTGGATAGTGATGGATATCGACGATGTCGCCGGCACCCTGAATATGGTTGCCACCACTGGCCGAGTTGACAAGACGGCTTGGATCATAAGCCTTGGTCCAATCGCTGATTTCCTTGGTCTTGAACTGACCCCATGCTTCGTTGAACGGAGTCCATACAACTACTGAGGGATAAGGACGGCAGAAGTCCATGATTTCCTTCCACTCGTGACGGTAGTTAGCCTCACCTGCTTCCGACGGATACCAGGGAGTATCGTCAAACCAGCGGTAAGTAATCCACTTCGGACCCTTGTTGATGCGTGGCATATCCTGCCATACGAGGATACCCTCACGGTCACAATGAGTGTACCANCGNGCGGGCTCAACCTTCATGTGCTTACGTATCATGTTGAAGCCCCAGTCCTTGGTCTTCTTGATATCGTAGAGAAGAGCCTCGTCGGTAGGAGCGGTGAAGAGACCGTCGGGCCAGTAACCCTGATCGAGAGGACCATACTGGAAGAGGTCTTTATTGTTGAGTTGCATGCGCATAACACCGTTCTCATCACGACGGGTAGAGATCTTGCGCATNGCAGCGTAGCTCTTCACCGAGTCAACCTTCTTACCGTTTTCATAGAGGTTNACCTCCATGTCGTAGAGGAAGGGGCTGTCGGGGCTCCAAAGCTTTGCATCGGCAATGTCNAGCACAGCNGGGAAAGCGGGNGTGGTTTTTGCCGAAGCAACCTGCTTACCNTTGTCATAGGCNATAACCTCAATCACGCTACCAGCTGCTGGTGCCGAGAGAGGCACGTCGACAGTGAGTGTACCGTTGTCAATATTGGGAACAGTGTTTACNGCCTCAATGTGNTTGGGAGCTACAGGCTCCATCCAAACAGTCTGCCAGATACCGGTCACGGGAGTGTACCAGATACCGTTGGGATTGGAGATCTGCTTACCGATTGCNTGATAACCTGCATCGGTGGGATCCCACACCTTTACAACAAGGCTCTGTTTACCCTGCTTGAGATAGGGAGTGATGTCAACCGAGAAAGGCACAAAACCACCGATGTGCTCGGCAACCTTGATATCGTTGACATAAACGTCGGCCTTGTAGTCTACAGCACCGAAATGGAGAATTACATCCTGCCCCTTCCATGCGGCGGGCACAGTGAACTCACGGTGATACCACAGATTGTTGTCTTTGCCCACGGTCTTGCCAACACCAGAGAGNGAAGACTCAACTGCAAACGGNACAAGAATTTCTCCCTGATAGCTCGTAGGNGCGGGATCGGCGGTCGGGAGGATTGCATAATCCCAGAGACCATTNAGATTCACCCAATTCTGACGCTCCATGATGGGACGCGGATACTCNGGNAGAGGNTTTGAGGGATCAACCTGGTCGGCCCAGGGTGAACTGATGCGGTCGCCGGCCGGTGACCAAGCCATAGCGCATGCGCTCACGGCAAGCATTCCAGCGGCCAGTGTCGATTTCAGTTTCAGCATGATAGATTGGTTTATTTGTTTGTGATTATTTGTCGTAGTAGAAGCACTCACCCCANGTCATGAGGCTGTTGGGNATGGGGAAGTCCTCAAGCTTGTTGTAAGACAGCCAGTAAGCCTCGCGGTGGTCGATGGTGTGGTCACCGAGCTCATTCTCGTGACCGGTAAGAACTACCTTAGCACCGAACGANTGACACATTTCAGGAAGTTTGGCAGCCCANCAGATAGGCATGAACACGTCCACCGGGGTGATCTTACCCTGAAGGTTAAGCACCATGTCAAGGTCGCTCTTCAGCCACTGGTCGCCGGTTGAACTTACGGTGTAGCCGTCNGGAGTGGTCACAACATAAATGTTGTTCTGAAGGTGATCCTGATGACCGGGAATTATCGTAGCTTTCAATTTCGCACCGTTGGCAGCCTTGAAAGTCTCTTTCCATATNTCCTCCTTGCGTGTGTGGGTCACAGCAGTGTTNTCAGCAAGAATCTGATCAGGTGCGATTACCGGCTTNCCCTTTGAGGTGAACTGTTCAACAACGAAAGGATCAACGTGATCAGGATGATTGTGAGTGAGGAACATGATGTCGCAGGCATCAGCAAGAGCAGCTGCAATGCTGTCNCTCATCAGACGGCGATCAGTGTCCTTAACCTTGCGACCACGATAGATGTCCCAACCGATAGTAACTTTGGGAGTACGGATAATCCAGCCGTCATTGTAAAGTTTGTAGACCTTCATACCTTTTTTGAGGGGTTCCTTCAGGTCGGCAAGCACCAGCTCCATGCGGCCATCGAGGAAATTGCTCACGAAAGGTGAGTTGTCGAGACGGGTGTCATGGAAAATCTGGTCAAGAAGATAAAGGGCTGCCTTGCGGGCCTGTGAGGGAGCCTCTACCGATGGAGTGTCATTATTGATGATGTCATTGACGAGCTCAAATGTAAGCTCTGTCTGGGCGTTGATGATGCCGTCCTTGTCCTGCCAGAAGTAAGTAAGATCCTTCTTCGCAGAGAGCGACAGACAGGCAAGTGCTGCACATGATAAAACTATGCGACGAAACATAATGAGTGGTTTAATGTAAATTAGGTTATAAAGTTAAATGCGGCATCAAAGGAGCACAACCTTATACCCCATGATATACCACAACACAAATATATAATTTTCCACCCTAATTCGCAAACGAAATAATCAGATATAAGATTTATTTCGTTTTATAAATTGCATTTCACCAGACATTTCTTATTCGTAATCCGGCATTACAATATCACGGTCGCGACGATATAGACTCCTCTCCTCACGCCTCCG
>JAAVGC010000020.1 GCA_014800445.1 Bacteroidales bacterium
ACCATACAGGGTAGAAACCGATGTATAGGAAATTTCAGGATTGAAGTCTGTGAAATTGCGGGACAAAAGTACAACATTTTTTGCAATCGTGTGGCGTAGAAGNTCNCCTACTATTGCTGGTCCAAGTGTGGCACCCATTACTGCGCCGGTGANACCATTGATAGTGAGCGCCTGAGGGAACANTTGAAACGATAGTCCACTTTGTACGATTGAAGTAAGAAATACTATGGATATGATNACAGAACCCACTCCGCGTGAAAAGAGTGGTATGAACAGCATCTCTTTNTCCACTCCGTAATCTATCAGGAAGTAGAAGTAGGCAAGATAAATAGCTGCGAAAGTAAAACCAATGACGGTCATGGTTTTATATCGCCATTTGCGCAGTGCNAAAGTAAGATAGGTGAACACACATCCCACTATTACTCCGGCAAATACATACCAGTTCAGATCAATCAGATTAGTTTCGTCAAATCCCAAGATGTTTATTGCGTAACTATGCTCGAAAACGTGTTCTGTCGCAAGCAGTGTGAAGAATACCAGATAAACNGCGGTTGCTCGTATCACATTCCGGTTTTTCATGGCCTGAAGCGATATGTAGGGATGATGGAGGAACGTAGCTCTCCAAAGGTTTATTCCGGCGCACACTATCCCCAGAATTGCGGCATAGCGTATTTCAGGAGCATCCCACCAGTCAAAATAATTGCCGTAGACACACACGAAGGTGAAACACATCATGAAGCCTGTCCAGAGGATCGCGCCAATCCAATCGATACCGAGCAGGGGGATGAACATGGGGCTGCGCACGGGTCGAACCAATNTTGTGACCATGAGCAGCAGAAGNACGAGCATCCCTGACATTATCCAGTGCATGTACTCCCACTGTGCGAAAAAGGCTGTGTAGATTGTGGCTATTCCACTCAGTTGAATCACGCTGTCAACGATTATGTAGACGTAGCAGAAAAACACTGCCATGTCGCGCACTGGNGAGATCCAAAGNTGTATAGTTGAGTTACAGGCAAGAGTAGCCTGCATTCTGAACCATCCGGCGATCAGGCATGTGCCCACGAGCACCGGCACACTGTCNGTGTGAGCGCAGATNATGGTGGCGGCAAGCAGTACGGTNCCTGCGGNAAGCAACTGNACTCGGTTGGAGTANCGGAACTTGAAACGGAACATNACGCAGAAGTTGATGCTCATGCCTATCAGCGAAGCNTAGCCGGCCATGAGTATNTCNTCCTGCATCANNGCGGTTGTACCCACCATNTCCGANGCNGCGGCNAGNTANAGNCCGCCGGAGAACTGTATGATAAGTACAAAGAAAATGAATATCCAGGGTTTCAGACGTCGCGGAACATAGTTTGGAATATCCGGAATGTCAAAAGGTCCCTGTGGAGCGTGCCAGTCTGCCATATCAGTATTTCACAAGGCATTCCACATTCATTCCTGCACGGAGACGGCTCATGGCNTCCGCGGAATTGTCGTCCGCAAACTCAATTCNTACCGGCACACGCTGTCGCACCTTCACGAAGTTGCCGGCCGAATTGTCCTGNGGGATAATTGATAGTGAAGCACCTGTGGCGGTGGAGATCGCCTTCACATATCCCTTGAAAGTGTGATCAGGTATAGCATCGACAGTGATGTCTACCTTTGATCCGGCCTCAATGTGTTGGAGTTGGGTTTCCTTGTAGTTTGCGGTAATCCATATCTCGCCTGTATCCACAATNTCNAGNANAGTNTGNCCCGGNTGCACAAGNTGNCCNACNTGTATNTCCTTNCGNGAAGTGTAGCCGTCGCATGGNGCGAGNATGACAGTGTAGCTGAGATTAAGTTCCGCTGTNTCAAGCAATGCCTTGGCAAGCTCGATCCCGGCTTCTGACTGAGTGGTGCGTTCACGGCTCACATCCACGACTGAGTGTGTGGCAGCCCGCTGACGCGAAAGCATTTCATATCGTGCCTTCTTGGCTTCAAAGTCAGTTTTTGCCACGTCATACTGNTGCCGTGTCACTGCGTCCTGTGCGAGTAGTTTCTCATATCGTGCCAGATCAGTCTGTGCCATATCCATCAGCACCTTGGCTTCGGCGATAGATGCTTCGCTCACTGCNACATTGGCCGAGGCTGACTTGACNGACTGNCCNGCNACATTGTGTCCGGCAAGTGCCGTNCCGTATTCAGCACGTGCGCGTGCCACATTCAGCCGCATGTCGGCATCATCTATTATCACGAGTGTATCACCTTTATGCACAGGTTCATATTCCTTGAAACGTATTTCNTTTATATACCCTTGTACNCGGCAGTTCACCGGTACTATCTGTTGGCATATCTGTGCGTTGTCGGTAAATTCAACATTGCCGAGATGAACGAATTTCTTGATGATCCACACTGCTGCGGCTGCTATCACTGCAATGGTNAGTATNTAGGANAGTATTTTTTTGCTGCGGTGTCTCATATTGTTCCTGATACGAAAAGAAGTTTGTAGTAATAATAGATGATGTTTATGCGTGCGTTTACGAGCTGTTGCTCTGCATCGAGTCGAGAATTGGCGGCATCGAGCATATCGGTTATAAGAGCCATTCCCTCGCTATATCGGGTAGCTGTAGTGCGGTAATTGCGCTCGGCAAGCTCAACGCTTTTGTTCTGNGTTTTGAGTTCCTCATAGGCTTCGAGGTAGCGTATGTGGTCACTTTGCACTTCCATGCGTGCTCTTTCCANAGCGGCGTCATATTCTTCGACGGCCTTTCTTGTGGCAATACGGCTTCGGGTTATAGATCTGTTTGTCTTGAAAAGTGATGANATATTGTAACTTATTCCCACCCCCACATACCAGTAACTGAGATTGCGGTTGATAGGTGGTATTTCCACAAGTATNGGGCCGTCCATTGTCCAACCGGCCTGTAACCCGATTTTGGGCATACGTTCGGCGTTTACGANTTTTTCAGCTTTTCGTGATATGTTCACACCGTTCATGGCCATGCGGAGTGTCGATGAATTGTTCAACGTTTTTTGTTGCCATTCATCAGTGCCCCCGGTGGGTAATGACTGGGCGAGCATTGTGGAGTCAGGCACAATAACAGTGTCATCAGGTAGCCCGGCAAGCGTGACGAGATTGTTGTTGAGTATTTCAAGAGTGTTGTCGAGCTTCACGCGTTGCAGTTCGAGATTCGACACAAGCAGCTCATATCGGGTTATATCGTTCATTAAAGCCGTACCCTGTTCATAGCGTGCTCTCATCTCTGTTAGAACCCGTTTGGCCGACTCTATGTTGGCATCAACGACTTGCCTGAGATTATGGCANTTGTATATATCGAGATAAAATCCGGTAAGCTGAAATCTGATGTTATCACGCTGAAGTTCGGCTGTATACCTTGCTGCCGTTGATTTCAGNTCGGCAAGCTCTATTGCCCCCGTGATGGCACCGCCGGTGTATATCGGCTGATTTATGTTTAGCGACAGTCCTGTGCCAAGATGAGGAATAGGTGCTTTCTGATAATCGGTGAAATTGCGTTTGGTTGTGAATCCGTCACCGATGTAGCTTACCGACATTGACGCATTTATGTCGGGCAGCAGACCTGAGCGAGCCACTTTTGTTTCCTGTGTGGCTTCGGTGAGTGAAGTAAATGAGGGTTTNAGCTGTCGGCTATTTGNTTCGGCCACAGTGAATATTTCGTCAAGTGTGATTACATTTTGACCGACGGCACACGTCCCGCTACTCAGTAGGGATGCACACAGCAACCCTCTGAGCAATCGAAGATTGTTCATAAGAAAGAGTAAAGAGTATGAATGTGATTGATTAGCCTTACTGCCTGTATANGTCAGNCAGAAAAACGATGACTACAGGCCTGCGGGAATTGAAGCCGTACTTTTCCAATTCTCAAGAAAACCCCAGTTGAAAACTACCGGAGTCGCACAATAAGAAACGTGATTTTTACAGATCATTTTTTATGCAACTCTTTGTGAATTGCACTGCAAAGTTAGCCATAATTTTCTATTTTTGCTTCAGAAAAGTTACTTTTGTAATAAGTTTAGATTACTTCATTATTTATGACTCAGGAAGAAAAACTTGCTATAGAAGAAAAGGCCGTGCAGATGCTTCGCACGGTTTACGACCCCGAAATTCCGGTGGATATCTATTCACTTGGATTGATATATAAGATTGATGTTGACGAAGATCGTAAGCTCAACATCGACATGACTCTTACAGCTCCAAACTGTCCGGCTGCCGATTTCATTGTTGAAGATGCCCGCTATAAACTTCAGTCGATCGAGGGGGTTAAAGAGGTCAATATTGAGATTGTATTTGAGCCGGAGTGGAATCGCGACATGATGAGTGAGGAAGCCAAACTCGAACTCGGATTTCTCTGACCATACGATAGCATTATGCCGGAGCGTAACTTGACATACTTTATTTCAGATCTTCATCTCGGTGCAGGGTATATAGCAGATCCCAAAGCACATGAGATGAAGGTGGTGAAATGGTTGCGTGAAATTGCGCCGCGATGTCGACGTCTTTTCCTTCTGGGAGATGTCATAGATTACTGGTATGAATACCGTTATGTGGTGCCGAAAGGTTTTGTGCGTTTCTTCGGACAGCTTGCTGCGATGGCCGATGATGGTATTGAAATTACNTGGTTTACNGGTAATCACGATATNTGGATTTTCGATTANCTNCCGNANGAACTTGGTATAAAGGTGATNGACGGNTCTNTGACTGAGCAGATTGATGGGGCGTACTTCTACATGGCTCACGGTGACGCGATAGGTAGTCTNAAACCGGGATTTAGGTTCATGCGTTGGCTTTTCCGTAACAAGGTTGCACAACGACTTTTCAGTGCCATTCATCCGGGACTGACCATTCCGTTTGCCCACGGATGGTCATCATCATCACGCAAGGGAGCTACAGGTAAGTATGACCATTACCTTGGCGACGATCGTGAGCCCATGGTGCCGTGGGCGAAGCGATATGCCTTGGAGCATCCTGATTTAGATTATATCCTGCTTGGTCATCGCCATATATTGCTTGACCGTGAGGTAGGGGAGCACTGTCGGCTGATAGTGCTTGGCGATTGGATTAGGCATTTCTCCTATGCAGTGTGGGATGGAGAGATGCTCCGGCTAAAAGAGCTTGCCGGTCGGAACTAAACCAACCGAGGCAAAAATATTTGTTGGGAAAGATAAATGTTGCTATCTTTGTCAAAGTAAATATGTCTCCGTAGTTCAATGGATAGAATATTGGATTCCGGTTCCAACGATTGGGGTTCGACTCCCCACGGGGATACATTTTGAAAATGCAAATAACTTGATATGAGTTGTTTGCATTTCTTATTATTGTAAAGAATGGGGTATTATGATGCGGTCTTTCTGAGGGAAAGATGGGTGATTGCGGCGGCAATGAAGCTGAGGATGAGGTAAACTGCAGCGTAGGCAATGAACCACATTTCTGTGGCATCAAAAAATGTCCATGTNCCGGCAAGAAAGAGGAGTGCGGAAATGACGGGGAGATACCAGCGTTGCTTAAAGTTCCGCCCGGAGATTATGCCTGTAATCACGGAATAGGCCGGATTTATAATGAAGAACAGCAACATGCAAAGAGCCATTCCGGCACACTCCGTTGAGAACTTAGCCACGGCTGCCGGAAGGAGATACATTACCACAACTGAAATTGCGATAATACTCTGGGTTACTTTTNTTTGTTTTGTGATGGCAGTCATTGTTATATGTCAGAAAGGGCATGTTCGCCACTTCTCAATAAGTGCGGTCATGTCGGCTGGCAGAGGCGCCGAGAAGTCCATTTCCTGACCGGTCTTAGGATGCCGGAATCCTAATGTGCGGGCATGGAGAGCCTGGCGTGGGCATAGAGCCATGCAATTCCCAACAAACTGACGGTAACGTGAGGTGTCGAGTCCGCGCAAAATTTTGTCACCGCCATAGCGGGCATCGGCAAACAGTGGGTGACCGATGTGGCTCATGTGGACACGTATCTGATGTGTGCGTCCGGTTTCGAGGCGGCAGGTGATAACCGAGACGTAGGCAAGCTGCTCCTCTACGTTGTAGTGCGTGACGGCGTGTTTACCCTGTTCGCTTCCCTCTGGATAAACGGCCATCTTCAGGCGGTCGCGCAGGTCACGGCCGACATTGCCGATAACTGTGCCCTGAAGCGGCTGCGGCGTGCCCCAGCACAAGGCGGTGTATTCGCGTCGGGTCGTCTTGTTGAAGAATTGGCGCCCGAGGTCGGTTTTGGCATCGGGTGTCTTGGCTATGACTAGAAGACCCGAGGTGTCTTTGTCGATACGGTGCACAAGGCCTAAGCGCGGGTCATTCACATCATAGTCGGGGGTATCACGGAAATGCCATGCAAGTGCATTGACGAGAGTGCCCGTGTAGTTGCCGTGACCGGGATGCACGACCATGCCGGCAGGTTTGTTGACAACAAGCACGGTGTCGTCTTCATAAACGATTTCGAGCGGAATATTCTCGGCAATGATCTCGTTTTCATAGCGTGGGCGATCCATGACAATGGAAACGATGTCGAAAGGCTTTACCCGATAATTGCTCTTGACCGGGCGCCCGTTGACAAGAATACATCCGGCTTCGGCCGCCTGCTGGATGCGGTTGCGTGACGATGCTTTGGGCATACGTTCGACAAGGAATTTGTCGACGCGCAGAAGTGTCTGCCCTTTGTCAGCCTCAAACCGGAAGTGTTCATAAAGTCCTGATGCGTTCTCTTCCTCCTCGGTGAGAATATCATCATCGACAATTGGCAAAGCTATCCCGTCAGCCGGGGTATTGAAATTTTCAGATGTCATCGGTGGCATTCTCTGTTTCCTCACCCTCTTCTTCATAGCCCTCACCAACCTCAATAATAACGGTAGCGGTTGTGGGGATCTTCATGCCGCTCTGTAAAGGCAAGCCATTGTAGCGAGCTCCGAGTACAAGATCTTTGTATTCCGACGGAACTTTGACGACTTCAACCTTGTTTAGTCCAAGTCCCTCGAAAATAGATATACCCTGACGCATGGAAACGTTGACAAACTCCGGGACAACAACAAGTTTCGGTGAGAAAGCGACAATCGTAAGGTACACTGTACGTCCCGGCTTTACTTTGGAGTTATTCTTGGGATTCTGATCAACAACAGTCCCCGGCGCTATTGTCGATTCAAATATTGAGTCAGTAATTTCTGCACTCATGCCCTCTTTAGCAAGCACATTCTCAGCCTGATTGTAGTTTAGTCCTCTCACGTCGGGAACCACATCTTCCTGACCATGCAGAGTCCATACTCCAAGTAATGCCAATAAAATCCATATCAGTACAATAGCTGTGATAAGGATGAGTATGAGATTCCAGATAACCGGATATTGTCTTGCAAAACCGCCTATGCTCTTCACTGATTTTACTTTGTTGTCGTTGGTTTTTTCCATGATGCAAAATTAAGAAAAAAGAGATAAAGCAAGGGGCGGATTTGATGATATTGTTTAAATTTGCAAATCAAATTAAAGATTATACACATGNAAACATGCGCCGGAACTGCCGGTCAAGTGTTCTTGGATGAATTTAAACGACTATACACGTCATGCTTAAAAGAATTTTAGCTATTTCGGGTCGCCCCGGACTCTATCGTCTCGTTAACCACGGAAAAAACAGTCTGATAGTTGANTCGCTTTCCGACGGAAAGCGTTTCCCCGCATTCAANCATGATAAGGTTATGTCGCTCGGTGATATAGCAATCTATACATCGGACGGTGGTGAGGCTCCGCTTGCCGACGTGCTTGAGAAACTGAAAGAAGTCGAAAACGGTGCTTCGATTGATATCAAGGCACTGGAGAGCAACGGCGCTCTTCGTGAGGAACTTGCGAAAGCCCTTCCTGATTTTGACGAGGATCGTGTGAAGAACTCGGATATCAAGAAGCTCTTTTCGTGGTACAACTGTCTCATCACCGCAGGAGTCGATAAATTTAAGGATGACGAAGNGGCTGAGGATCAGCCGGCAGATGATGCTGAGGCAGAGGTAGCTGCTGAGTAAAGGACGATATACTGTAGTATAAGACACACGATCAGATTTGGATTTCAAGCTTTCTTCAGCATATAGTCCCACCGGGGATCAACCTCAGGCTATCGAGCAGATCGCAAGAGGTATAAGGCTTGGTGTGCCTGCTCAGACATTGCTTGGTGTTACGGGATCGGGTAAAACGTTTACTATGGCTAATGTGATCAAGGAGGTGAACAAACCTACCTTGATCCTAAGCCATAATAAAACGCTGGCTGCACAGCTGTATGGAGAATTTAAATCTTTTTTCCCCGAAAACTCCGTGCAGTATTTTGTGTCTTACTACGATTATTATCAGCCTGAGGCATACATCCCCTCGGTGGACAAGTACATCGAGAAGGATCTGATGATCAATGATGAGATTGATAAACTCAGGCTCGCAACCACTTCGGCGCTTCTGTCGGGACGTCGCGATGTTGTTGTTGTCTCGTCGGTGTCGTGTATCTACGGCATGGGAAATCCCGAGGATTTCAATGCCAATGTGGTGCAGATATCAGTGGGCGACAGAATAACAAGAAATGAATTTCTGAGGCAGCTTGCCGAATCGCTTTATTCACGCGATGAAGTAGAAGGGGCGCGCGGAACGTTCAGGGTGAAGGGGGATACGGTCGATATCCGACTCGCTTACGAGGAAATGACCGTAAGAGTTGTGTTTTGGGGTGATGAGATAGAATCAATTTCCACGGTTCACAGTGTGGATGGGACTACACTCGGATCACACGACACATTCAAGATATTTCCTGCCAACATCTTTGTTACGACTAAAGAGCGTGTGGGGTCGGCATTGGGGCAGATCCAGATTGATCTGGAAGATCAGGTCGATCTATTTAATCAGGAGGGAAAGGAGCTTGAAGGGCGACGTCTCTATGAGCGTGTCAGCTATGACATGGAAATGATAAAGGAGATAGGGTATTGCTCTGGCATAGAGAACTACAGCCGATATTTCGACGGTCGCCAGCCCGGTATGCGCCCATTCTGCCTGCTTGATTATTTCCCTGATGACTTTCTGACTATAATTGACGAAAGCCATGTTACAGTGCCGCAGATAAGGGCGATGTATGGCGGGGATCTGTCGCGCAAGATGAATCTTGTGGAGTACGGATTTCGTTTACCCGCCGCTCTTGATAACCGGCCTCTTAAATTTGAGGAGTTTGAGCGTCTTACTCCTCAGGTGCTGTATGTCAGTGCTACTCCAGCNGATTATGAGNTGGATAAAAGNGAGGGCGTCGTTGTCGANCAAATCATACGTCCTACCGGTTTGCTTGATCCGGTGATTGAGGTGCGTCCGTCGATCAATCAGGTTGATGACCTTATCGAGGAAATTCAGTTGCGTGTTGAGCGTGATGAACGCGTGCTTGTAACGACCCTCACAAAACGCATGGCCGAGGAACTGAATGATTATATGCTTAAGCTTGAGATGCGCACGGCNTATATCCACAGCGATGTCGATACNCTTGACCGCATACGCATTCTTGATGATCTTCGTGCCGGGAACTATGATGTGCTTATAGGCGTGAATCTTCTTAGAGAGGGTCTTGATTTGCCTGAAGTGTCACTCGTTGCTATCCTTGATGCCGACAAGGAAGGCTTTTTACGATCTCACCGTTCCCTGACTCAGATTGTGGGACGCGCGGCGCGAAATCTTAACGGCACAGTGATAATGTATGCCGACAAGGTGACAGAGTCCATGCAGCTTACGATTGATGAGACGGAGCGACGCCGATCATTGCAACTGAAGTACAATGAGGAGCATGGTATCACGCCACGCGCCATTGTTAAATCACGTGTGCCCATAATTGGCGTTGATGGAAAGGATGACGGTAAGGAAGGCAAACAGTCGGGACACAGGAAAGATCACTCACAGCGGCCACAAATGTCGCCTTATGAACGTGAACGCTCACTGGAAGTGGATATTGCAGCCGATCCGATAATTCCCTACATGAGTGCGCCGGAACTTGAACGGTCGATCGAACGTATGCGTTTGGAAATGGTGGAGGCTGCAAAGAAAATGGAGTTCATTGAGGCTGCCCGTCTGAGGGATGAAAGCTTAAAGATGGAGCATAAGCTTAAAGAATTGAATTCCAAATCGTAAGGCTGTTGTAAACAGGCTGCGTAAAAATAGCGTGAATGATGCTGGGGAATTGGAGTTTTTTTATTAAATTTGTGAAGCTTTTTCGATGATTTCCATAAGAGGTAAAGGATACGGATTGAAAGAGCAACACAAAGATTTATGGTAGAAAAAGAAGAATATAGCGCCAGTAACATTC
>JAAVGC010000021.1 GCA_014800445.1 Bacteroidales bacterium
AGTAGTGGTAGTGCGCTTGCTCCCAAATGTTACACGCCCACCTTTCCCTCCAAACGAAATGCTACTCATTCCCTTTTTGGAGAAATTGAGCTTCACCCCGGGCATGACTTTTATAGATTTTCTAAATATAAGTCCCATAGCAAAGGATTAATTGATTTTTATAAATACACTTTGTGCACAATGAGCACTATTTATTTATTCTCTTCCAAGTAATTTATCAATAAACTTTTCCTTTTCGTTTGTTGTTGCCATCAGGTAAAATTTTCAGGTTTTTTGCAGGTGTTTTTGCTCATTAAAACGCATAAATGACCAAGAATGCACAATAATTAACCCTGTTTTCACTGATATTATGCTGTTTATACTATAAATCCCCCTTATAACAAGAGGTGTTTCACTCTGATTTACAAGGAGGATTAATATTAGTCGGGGTGACAGGATTCGAACCTGCGACCACCTGGTCCCAAACCAGGTGCGCTACCGGACTGCGCTACGCCCCGAATTGCATTGCAAATATACAATTAATTTGTGATACCCACACAATCTTTCCACCTTTTTTTAACACCCTGTAATTTTTTCACACTCGCGGCACTATCCGAGTTCTCTGAGTATCTATCACCCATAAAACCCGATTATTGAAGTGCCGGCAACAAATATTCCCAAATTAGATTGATTTCCTCCTGCATATCACCTATTTGGGCTGTTGTGACAATTACGCTGTTCTCTTCCGGCAGGATTATTATGTACTGACCATCCGATCCATCGGCTCGTACACCTTTGTGGCGGCATCGCCACATCTGGTAGCCGTAACCCTGGAGCCAGTCGCTGTCCTCCGCCTTGACTTTGACCCACTCTCTTCTCGTTCCGGCAGGCAACGACTCGATCTTTGAAGTTGTGGCATCGATCACCCATGACTCTGGTATGATCTGCTCTCCGTGCCAATTCCCTTTCTGCAGGAAAAGTTGCCCCATTTTTGCCAGATCCTCTGTTTTGAGATACAGTCCCCAGCCACCGCAGTTGATACCTTGTGGACTTTCGTCCCAGGTCACATCGACTATGCCGAGTGGACGAAAAAGACGGGGATAAAGATAGTCCAGAACTTTCTCTCCGGTCACTTTCTGCACAATTGCCGACAGCACATAAGTGCCAAGGCTGTTGTAAACGAAAAATGTGCCCGGCTTGTGCTCAAACGGATGTGCAAAAAAAACTTCGAGCCAATCGGTTCTGCATGTATCGTTGCCGTAGACCTTCATCGTAGGGTCGACATCGTGCCCCGATGACATAGTGAGCAGATGACGCACCTCGAGATCCTTGAGATTCTGATTTATCTGAGCAGGAAGCTTATCTGGAAAAAAGTCAATGACTTTATCACTCACTTTAAGTCTGCCCTCAGCAACTGCCAGACCGACGGCCGTTGCAGTAAACGTCTTGCTCACCGAATAGAGTATATGCGGCTTATTGCGGTCACCTTCGCCGAGCCACTTCTCTTTCACCACTTTGCCATCCTTCACGATCATGATACTGTGCAGATCCTCTCCGCACTTCTCCACAGCCTTAAGATAATTGTCGAAAGCCTCGTCAAGAGCGTCCGATGCTTCACCGCGTGGCAGACTCTGCGTAATGTCGTTGTTGTTCGACATACTTTGAGCAGTATTTTCCTTTTGGCAATAAGCCGNAAATACCATCAGTATTGTGATAATGCAGCAAAATAACTTCTTCATCGTCTATCTGTTTTCAAAGGGGATTGTAATGCGTTAGGCTGCAAAGATAGAAATTATCCTATATGAAAATTGTGTTAAATGGCCNTTTTTAAAACNCTACATTTATTTGACNCTTCTTAGGTATTTGCGTATCTTTAGCGACAGAAACAGGGCACAAACGACTGTGCCCTTAAGATTATACCATGAAGGAGAATCAGAACCACATAGTTGTGATAGGAAGCAGNAACACCGACATGGTGGTGCGCTCGCANCACCTTCCGGCACCCGGCGAAACGGTGCTTGGAGGTGAGTTTATGATGAACAATGGCGGAAAAGGTGCCAATCAGGCAGTTGCAGCCGCACGACTCGAAGGAAAAGTCTACTTCGTTTCAAAAGTNGGCTCTGACGTTTTCGGCCGTAAAGCTCTTGATGACTACCGTCATGAGGGAGTCAACACCGACTATGTGCTGGTCGACGAAGATGCNCCGTCGGGAGTGGCTCTTATCCTCGTCAATGATGAAACCGGCGAGAATAGCATCTCTGTAGCCTCTGGTGCCAATCTTNGGCTTCTTTCCACTGATATCGACCGCGCATCTGAGGNGCTTGACAACTGTTCGGTGCTTCTCATGCAGCTTGAAATACCGNTTGAAACAGTCGAGTACGCCGCACAGNTCGTCCATGCCCGTGGTGGNAAGGTCGTTCTCAATCCGGCTCCCGCACAGCAGCTATCCGANGAGTTGCTGGCCAACGTTGACATTCTCATCCCCAATGAAACGGAAGCCGCATTGTTGTCAGGAATCNCCATTGAGACCGAGGACGATGCCCGNCGTGCCGCAACNCTTCTTAGCGATCGCGGCGTAGGTACNGTCATAATCACACTTGGATCAAAAGGCGCACTCATAAAAGAGGGCAAAGACTTCACTCTGGTACCGGCCCACAAAGTCAAAGCCGTCGATACNACCGCAGCCGGCGACACTTTCTGTGGAGCACTCTGCGTGGCTATCAACGAAGGCAAGACTGTTGCCGANGCCGTAGATTTCGCCTGTCGTTGTTCCGCCATCTCGGTCACACGTCCGGGNGCGCAGCAGTCGGCACCCTACCGCCACGAAGTAGATCCGCTATAACCATCTGACCCTGAAACTCGACTAATCACCTTACAATTCATTTATCACTTATGTTTATCNTTGAAAGTTACGGACTTGCCGTTGTGCTATGTTTCGTCACAATGCTATGTTGGGGTTCGTGGGGCAACTCACAGAAACTCGCNGGAAAATCATGGCGTTATGAACTCTTCTATTGGGATTATGTGATCGGCATTCTGCTCACATCAATTGTACTCGGTTTCACCCTCGGAAGCTTTGGCACTGGNGGCCGNAGCTTTATGGAGGATCTCATGCAGGTAAGTGGCAGCAACATAGCAAGCGCACTCGTCGGTGGTATAATCTTCAATATCTCCAACATTCTACTCTCTGCATCAATCTCTCTTGCCGGCCTTACCGTTGCGTTTCCTCTTGGCGTCGGCATAGCGCTTGTACTTGGAGTGTTTGTCAATTACTTCGCCGCCCCAAAGGGTGATCCGGTGATACTTTTCATCGGTGTGGCACTTATCGTACTGGCCATTATACTCAATGCNGTAGCTTCAGCCAAACACAATTCATCGGCTCAAAACAACAACACCAACAGTCGCAAAGGCGTGGTTCTTGCAATNGTGGCAGGTGTCCTCATGGCGTTCTTCTACCGTTTTGTAGCAGCGATAATGGATCTCGACAACTTNGAGAACCCNACNCCCGCGATGGCNACNCCNTACACNGCATTCTTCCTCTTTGCATGCGGCATTTTCCTGAGCAACTTCGTTGTAAACACTATCGTTATGAAACGCCCCTTTGTAGGATCAAAAGTCACTTACCGGGAGTATTTCGACGGATCGTTCGGAACCCACATGGTGGGTGTGCTCGGAGGCTTCATCTGGGCAATCGGAACAGCACTCAGCTACATTGCTGCCGGAAAGGCTGGAGCCGCCATCTCCTACGCCTTAGGACAGGGCGCNCCCATGGTTGCCGCNATNTGGGGCATATTTGTATGGAAGGAATTTCTTGGAATGTCTAAGATTGTCAAGTGGTTNCTGGCAAGCATGTTTATACTGTTTATTGCCGGACTTGCCGCAATCATCATATCTGGTGCAAATTAAACATACATCATAACATGACTAACAAAGGAATACTTGCCGCAGGTGTCATCACACTCAGCGCACTTGCTGTNGCATGTNGCGGCCAAAAGACACAGGAAGAAGTGCTTACTGCCCAACCCATGAAGGTTATCTTCGAAACCGACATGGGCAACGATGTCGATGACGCTCTTGCTCTCGACATGCTTTTCAAGTACATGGAGNAGGGAAANATCGACCTTCTCGGTATATCAAGCAACAAACGCAATGAGGGCTCGATCGAGTATATCGATGCCATGACAACTTGGTACGGTCATCCTGAGATACCCCTGGGGAAAGTTGTGAATGGTGCCGATTGCGACGACGCCAACAACTACGCTTTCGCAGCAATGCAGGTGACCGACTCACTTGGTGNGCCAGTATTTAAGCAGANCCACGCAACCGACAACTTCATCATGCCGAGTGTGGAGATGTACCGAAAAGTACTTTCACAGCAGCCCGACACATCGGTGACGGTCATTTCCGTCGGATTCTCGACAAATCTCGCACAGCTCCTTGCATCGCAACCCGACTCCTATTCCGATCTCAATGGTAAGGAGCTCGTTGCAAAGAAAGTAAAGAGACTCGTGACCATGGCAGGAAATATGATTAATCCCAACCATGCCGAGTACAATGTCGTGCGAGACATACCTGCCGCACAGGTAGTGTTTGCTGAGTGGCCCACTCCACTGATCACTTCACCGTGGGAACTCGGTAACTACATCTGCTACCCCGCCACAAGCATTGAAAACGACTTTAACTGGACCGACTTCCACCCTGTGGTCGAGGGATACAAAGCCTATCTGCCCATGCCTTACGACCGACCGACATGGGATCTCACCTCGGTGCTCTATGCCGTTGAGAANTCCGACGACTTTTTCAACGTCACCGGACCCGGCGATATCACTGTGGATGACAGAGGTGTAACCACATGGAATGACAATGCTCAAGGCTCACGCTACTACATGACAAGCGACTCTATCCAGCAACAGAACATCCTCAACCATTTCATCGAATTGATCACATCAAAACCGGCCAACCGTTNATCATCGGATAGGTTTTACCTGACACATACACTGTCGGCATTGCAATCGGGTTGCGTTTTGCAGTGCCGACAGCGTTTTTAATTGGCCTTAATTTGGCACTCGCACACAAAAATGTGTTAATTTGCATAACACCGTTTACAACGGTCTGCTCAATTTAGAATCCAATTAAATCAGCCAAGNTATGCAAACTATGTCGAAGGTGCTGCTATGCGCCCTTTTATCAATAGGCACCACCGCGCTTTTTAGTTGTCGGAACGACAATGGAGCCGCCGAGCTCGCACATCATCATCACCANCACGGGCACGAGGATCACGATCATGAAGGACATGACCATGATCACGAAGATCATGACCACGATCATGAAAGTCACGATCACGAAGGGC
Organism: Bacteroidales bacterium; assembly: GCA_014800445.1. GTDB lineage: Bacteria > Bacteroidota > Bacteroidia > Bacteroidales > Muribaculaceae > JAFLTL01. The sequence goes on from JAAVGC010000021.1 coordinate 5,330, forward strand.
ATGACCATGACCACGGCCACGACAGCCACAGTCATGAAGACAATGAGCATGGCGAAAGCGACGACGCTATTGTGATCGCTCCTGAAAAGGCTGATCGACTTGGAATAAAAGTAATCGAAACCACTCAGGGCGACTTTCAGGAAACAGTTAAAGTCTCTGGCGAAATTCTTGCTTCAGCATCCGATTCACGTGTCGTTTCGGCAAAATCATCAGGAATTGTCACACTTGCATCAGGAATGACCGACGGAATGCACGTCGGTNCGGGGCAGACAATAGCCACAATAAGTCGCAAAGGTATGCCGGGGGGAGATGAAGCCGAAGGCGCACGCCTTGACTACGAGGCAACCCGTCGTGAATACGAACGCATGAAGCCACTTTTTGAGAAAGGGGTTGTGAGCGCACGCGATTTCAACAGTGCCAAAGCTGCCTATGAGCGTGCTGAAGCTGCCGTAGCAGGCAGCAAAACCACTCCNGCCGGCACTTCCGCCACCGCTCCAATTTCAGGCACAGTGAGTGCTTTGTATGTCACCAGCGGCGACTATGTTGAGGCAGGACAGCCCATTGCTGCTGTCGTTGCAAGCACTTCCATGCGCCTTCATGCCGATCTCCCGAGGCGTTTGCGCGACAACTACGACAAGATTGTATCAGCCACGATCATAGTTCCTGAAACCGGGCGCAACTATGACCTCGGNGAGCTCAAAGGACGTCGCATCGCCGGTGACGCAATAGAATGTNCCCAGCATCCCGGTTATCTCCCGGTTCTGTTCACCTTTGAGGGTGACGGACGCCTGACATCCGGCGGATATGTCGACACCTACCTGAAACTCACCGACCGCCATCAGGCATTGGCNGTNCCCGTTGGGGCATTGAGCGAGCAGCAGGGCAAATGGTTTGTCTACNTCCGCCTTGATGAGGACTGCTATGAGAAACGCCCCGTAGAGAAGGGAGGCAGCGACGGACAATTTGTTGAGATACTTTCCGGAATAAATCCGGGCGAGCAGGTAGTGACCGACGGTGTCGCTTATGTGAAACTTGCTGAAAGCGCAGGCATCGTTCCTGAGGGACATTCCCACTCACATTGAACGCATCAGAGTCTCATAGGAATAACCCAACACTCAAGCGACAGAAACGATGCTCAATAAAATCATAAAATTCTCACTCGACCAGCGGCTCACGATTCTCGTTCTTTCCGCCGTGGTACTCATTGCCGGTGTCACGGCACTCATGCGCACCGAGGTCGACATTTTTCCCGACCTCAACGCCCCCACCGTCGTTGTAATGACCGAGGCAAAAGGTCTCGCACCCGAGGAGGTGGAGCAGCTTGTGACATATCCAATCGAAACCACAGTCAATGGTGGCACCGGCGTGCGACGCGTACGTTCCACATCATCAACCGGATTCTCCACTGTTGTTGTTGAATTTGACTGGGATGTTGACATATACCATGCCCGTCAGACGGTTTCTGAGCGNCTGCAGGAAATGAATGGAGAGCTTCCTCCCGGTGTCGGCACTCCCATAATAGGGCCACAGTCATCTATCCTCGGTGAAATGATGATAATCGGCCTGACCGCCGACACGACTTCNATGACCGATCTCCGCACACTCGCTGACCGTATCATTGCGCCACGCCTCACAGCCTTGCAGGGTGTGAGTAAAGTGAATGTTATNGGCGGNGATATAAAAGAATATCAGGTACTCGCTGACCCGGGGCTGATGAAGCATTACAACGTCACACTCGAGAGTCTTGAAGCGGCNCTTGAAAACTCCAACGTCAATGCCTCCGGAGGTATTATAAACGATTTCGGNCAGGAGTNNCTCATAAAGGGAGTTCTNTCGACAACCGACCCTGAGGAACTCGCGCTTATTCCCGTTGCCACTNCCGATGGAACCACTGTCACTATCGGNCATGTGGCTGAGGTGAAGATCGGTGCTAAAGAACCGGTGCTCGGNATGGCGTCAGAGCGNTGCAAACCAGCCGTACTTCTCACTGTCAACAAGCANCCCGGAGCAGGCACGATAGGACTTACTGAAAAAATCGAGGACGANCTCAGCGCACTCGCCCCGTCGCTTCCCGCCGACGTAAATGTGTCGACCGACATATTCCGCCAGAGCACATTCATCGACGCATCAATAACCAACCTTCAGGAATCACTGCTTGAAGGCATGTTATTTGTCATTATCGTGCTGTTCTTCTTCCTGATGAATCTGCGNACAACNGTTATCTCNGTTGTNGCACTCCCCATGTCGATCCTCGTGTCGATCCTCGTGCTCCACTGGCTCGGATTCACAGTCAACACTATGAGTATAGGCGGCATAGCCATTGCAATAGGTTCGCTTGTGGATGATGCCATTGTCGATGTCGAGAACGTTTACAAGCGTCTGCGCGAAAATCGCGAACTACCAGAAGACCATCGTCAGCCNACNATCAAGGTCGTGTTTGAGGCATCCAAGGAGGTGAGAATGCCCATATTCAACTCCTCGCTTATCATCATCGCCAGCTTCCTTCCACTTTTCTTCCTTAGCGGAATCGAGGGGCGCATGCTCATCCCACTCGGNGTGTCNTTNATCGTAGCGCTTGTTGCCTCGACCATCGTAGCGCTTACACTCACCCCCGTATTGTGCAGCTACTTGCTCGGAGGCTCTAAACACGACGACAAGGTCCTCGGAAAAGACCCCATCCTTGCCCGTCTGCTCAANAAACACTACCGTAATGCACTTGCGTGGTCACTCAGCCACTCGCGCATCGTACTCGGAACCACAGGTATTCTTTTTGTAATTGCGGCGATCGTGCTTCTTTCGCTCGGCCGNGGNTTCCTNCCATCATTCAACGAAGGCTCCTTTACTGTNAATGTGAGCGCTCTGCCGGGCATATCGCTTGAAGAAAGCGACCGCATNGGGCGACTTGCCGAAGAGCTTATNCTTGAAGTNCCCGANGTGCGCACAGTAGCCCGTAANACCGGCCGCGCNGAACTCGACGAACACGCCCTCGGCTCAAACGTNTCGGAACTCGAGGCACCCTATGTACTCGACAAGGGGCGCACACGCGGTGCGGTTGCCCGTGAACTGCGTGCGAAACTCGCCACCATCCCCGGTGCCAACATAGAGATCGGCCAGCCCATTTCACACCGCATCGATGCTATGCTNTCGGGNACCGAGGCGCAGATTGCCGTTAAAGTTTTTGGTCCCGACCTTCCCACACTCTACACCATCGGTCAGAAGATCAAAAGCACGATGGGTGAAGTCGACGGAATTGTCGATGTCAACCTTGAGCAGCAGATCGGTCGTCCGCAAATCGACATTAAGCCGCGGCGAGGAATGCTTGCACGCTATGGCCTCACCCCTGCGCAGCTGAGCGACTTCATTGAGACCGCTATGGGAGGCAACGTCCTCTCACAAGTCTATGACAATGGTCTCCCCTACGACCTTACACTGAAATTCACCCCTGAATCACGCACTTCCATCGAAGCTTTGCGCGACCTCCCTGTTGATACTGAAAGCGGAAAGATTCCTCTGGGAGCCTTGGCCGAGGTTATTTCCACAGCAGGTCCCAATACCATCAATCGCGAGAACGTCGCNCGNCGCCTTGTTATTTCAGGAAATGTTGAGGGNCGTGACCTTCGTGGAGCCGTCAACGAGCTTATGGCCGAAGTNGCTGCAGATGTGACTATGCCCGAAGGTTACTATGTGACCTATGGAGGTCAGTTTGANAGCGAGCAGAGAGCTTCACGCACACTCATGCTCACTTCTATCGTTGCACTTGCCATTATATTCATGCTTCTGTANCAGGAATTCAATTCCCTGNGTCAGGCATCGGTAATCATGGTTAACATGCCTCTTGCACTTATCGGAGGGGCACTCATACTCTGGATTACAGGNAACGAACTGAACATACCCGCTGTCATTGGATTTATATCCCTTATCGGCATCTCCACCCGAAACGGCATGCTACTCATGTCACGCTANAATCATTTGAGCAACGACGGTGTGGCACTCAACGAGCGCATCATGGCGGGCTCTGTGGATCGTATGACCCCGATTATGATGACCGCGCTCACCTCTGCCCTCGCCCTTGTGCCGATAGCTCTACGCAGTGGTGAAGCGGGCAATGAGATCCAGTCGCCACTTGCCATCGTGATACTCGGTGGCCTTATCTCATCGACATTCCTCAACGTGTTTGTCGTGCCTATTCTCTACAGGTTTATTGAGACTAAAAAACATGTCAATGAAAAGAATTAAGTTCCTNCTCCTCTCACTCGCAGCCGCTTCGCTNACGACTTCGGCACAGAAGGAGTCGGATTACAATAATATCGTTTCGGCACTTGTGGCCGACTGTCCCGAAATAAAACAGTTNGTGGCTACCGAAAAAGCTGACATCGAGTCACGGGCTGCCGGNAATATCCTTGAAAATCCTACAGTCGAAGGGCAGCACGTGTGGGGACGCGAAGGCACCAAATATGATATCGGTGTGTCTCAAGAGTTTGCATGGCCCGGAGTTTACCGTGCCAGAGCCAAAGCCTTAAAAGCCGGAATGCGTGCATCTGAGCTTCTCGAGCAGTCGCTTGTAGCCGATAAGATCCTTGAAATCGAGCAACTTGTGATCGACATTGTCTATCAGAAAAANNCNGTNGANATNGAGAGCCGTATTCTNGANCACATGACNGCACTTGAAAAAGGCAANATTGAAGGTTACAATCACGGCGAACTNACCNTNNTNGACTTGAAGAAAGTGGAGATTGAGCGCATTGCCACCGCATCGGCTTTGAGAGAGGCCAAGCGCAANCTCGATGAACTCTACACNACGCTNGAAACNGNAACCGGTCNCCACGATTGCCGCACTCTCATAGCGGNAATCAATGAAATACCGCANGCATCCATTTTACCCGAAGCCGATTACGAACAGCTTATCGAGAACTATGATCCGCGCNTGGCATGGCTTCGGGCGCAGAATGATGCTATCCGTCTTGATGGGAAAGCCGAAGTCCTTGCTGCGCGTGCACCAGGCTTTTCGCTTGGCTATGCATTTGTGAGTGANCTTGGCGANTCCTTCAANGGNCTNAGCGCGTCAATCTCGCTTCCTGTCTACTCNCGNCGTCACACCGTGGCAAGNGCNAATGCCAAAGCGCTTTCTGTGGAAATTGAAGCCGAGACNACACGCATGACTGCCATTGCAAACATGCGATCGCTGCGCACATCAGTCACATCCATGCAAGCCGAACTTAATGACTACAACACCGTTTTCGGTGACGACGATTATGCTCACCTCCTTACCANTGCCCGTCAAGGAGGAGAATTGAGCAACCTACAGTACCTTCAGGAACTTAATTTCTTTCTCGANGCCGCCCGTTCCCGCCTTGCTCTCGAGCATGAGTATGTAAGATCACTCGCTGCCCTCAACCGCTTCAGAACTATATCTGATAGATAAGCATTGCTCATATCCCGGATATTTTTTGTAACTTTACGCAATTACAAGAAGTGATTTCATAATCCGAAGAATACAAGCAGATGCTCACATATAACACCAGTCAGAAGCCGTTGCGCCTGCCCGAGTACGGACGCAACATTCAGAATATGCTCGAACATTGCCTGGGGCTCAGNGATCGCGACCAGCGCAATGCGGCAGCCGCTTCCATCGTAAAAACGATGGGGATACTTTTTCCACATCTTCGCGAGACACCNGGCGACAACAGCAAGTTTTGGGATCATCTGGCAATTATGAGTGGTTTTTCCGATCTCATCGACTGGCCCGAAGGTACTGTGAAAGAAGAAGAGCTCGCTTCAAAGCCTGATAAAATCGCTATCACGCAAGGCAACGTCAAGTTTCGCTGCTATGGTCGCATGGTGGAGCGCATGATGAATTACGCTGCCGAGCTGCCTGCCGGCGAAGAAAAAGATCAGCTTATATTCATGATTGCTGATCAGATGAAAAAATCGCTGCTCGCTCTCACACCCGACGGCGTGGATGATTCACGCATCTTTAATGACATAGCTGAGATGACTCACGGTGAAATCAGGCTTGATCCCCAGCTTCACAAGCTGCACTCCTTTAGGATTGTTTCAAGCGGTAACAAGAAGCGTCACCGCAAATGATACGCCGGGAAGATCTTNTTGAAATCGGTCAGTTCGCCAAACCACANGGTATAAATGGAGAACTGACTGCNACGATCGACTATGACACACTCGANACCACGCAATTAACATGTATATTCTGCGACATTGACGGCATACCTGTCCCTTTTTTTGTTGAAAAAGAGCGCCCCAAAGGGTCATCGGTTCTTCTTACACTCGAGGGAATATCCGACGAGCAAAAAGCCGCAATGTTGTCATTGAAACCCATCTTTGCATTGCGTGATGAACTTGATATTGAGGAGGACGAGTCAGCCGACGGATGGTATGCNGAGTCACTCGTAGGCTATACCATGATCGAGGCCGATACTACGATTGGTGAAATAACTGGTATTGACACTTCAACGATTAACTACCTCTTTCTGGTACGACGTCCCGACGGTTCGGAGGTGCGTGTACCCGTTGCCGATGAATTTGTGGTGGCAATTGACGAGGAGAACAGAACCATTGAGATGGATCTNCCGGTTGGTCTGCTTGAAATCTGAATAACTCTCTCTTTCCTTCAAACTTAACTCTCATCCCCAACCACTATGGAATTTGACGAAAGCAAAGCTGTCGACTTTATCAACAGTCGGCTCGGTGAAAAAAAATACCCCTCTGACGAGTTACTGAATGTAATAGACATGATGTATGACTATTACGAGCAGAATGGAATGCTTGATCCCGACAACGACGATGACGATACNGAGGACATTGAAAAAGAACTGACAGAATATGTCGTTAAAATGCTCCGCCGGGATAAACTTGCACAAATCGACGTTGACGATGTACCTGCTATTGTTAAAGCCGAACTCGACTATGAGGATTCGCTCAGCGATAATTAGACTCTTTTGTGTCATGTTCGCAGTATTTATTGCTGCGGAAGCCGGTGCACAGAAGAAAAAAGGGGAACCGTCTGTTGCGCCCGACATGCACACAGCTACAAAAGCCGAGAATCTGTCATTCCCTGCAGTGCCCGAGAAACAGCATAAGTTTATAAGCGACTACATGCTGCGTGAGGCTCAGGCTATTGTAAAACAGGGCTACAAGGTTGAGACTGAAAGGCATGGTGAGGTTATTGTAGTAACCATACCTGCGTCATCACTGTTTATGCCCAACTCAACAGAACTTGAGATATCAGGGCATAAACTGCTTGATCCTTTCACGGCATACCTTAAAACCGAAGGTCGGTTTAAAGTCCTTGTGGCCATGCACAGCGACGACACTGGTTCTCCTTCATATCTTGAAAAGCTTACCGGAGAACGTCTGAAAGCCATAATGAGCTATCTTGAAAAACATTCTGAGCATCCGGAACAAGTCGCGGGATATGCTCTTTCCGATAAAGAGCCTGTTCGTCCCAACTCCAACATAGCCAACCGGGCTCAGAATCGTCGTCTTGAAATCTACATTGTGCCTGATGAGGAGCTTATTAAGCAGACTGTAAAAAGATAAATATCTCTCTCATTCTCTTTACCCGCAATTATGAACAAAATAGTCATAACTATCACCGCAATAGCGCTCGCCGGAGCAGGCCTATGGCTGCATGCCACCCAGACCGGATCGCCACTGCAACCGGAACCGGTCGGTACACATTCTGCTGGTAGTAGCACTGACGTGGCTGTGACGCAAAGTCCCGTTGTGCCTGAAACTATTAGACTATGGGACGAAACCATCGACCTTGACCGCCTGGATATGTGGGAGCGTCTTGACCGTGAACTGTCGGCCATGACCTATACCCACGGCACAACAATGCTCATGCTTAAACGTGCCAACCGTTACTTTCCGGTTATTGCTCCGATACTTGAAAAAAATGGTGTGCCTCTTGACATGCTTTATCTTTCATCCATAGAGAGCTCCATGAATCCCAAAGCTCTTTCTCCAGCAAAAGCTGCCGGACTATGGCAATTCATGCCAGCCACAGGTAAGGAGTACGGACTGGAAATCAACGAATGGGTCGATGAACGCTACAACATCGAGAAAGCTACTGAAGCCGCAGGTCGCCTGCTGAAAAGCGCTTACAAACGCTATGGCGATTGGAACAGCGTAGCAGTAAGCTATAATGCCGGCATGGGGCGTATTTCAGGCGAAAAGACTGCACAGCAGCAGAAAGACCCGTTTGATCTCTACCTCGTCGAAGAAACCTCACGTTATCTTTTTCGTATCATGGCAGCCAAACTCATCATGGAGGATCCTCAGGCATTTGGCTTCCGTCTACGTCCCGAGCAGCTTTATCAACCTATCGACTATGAGATTATAGAAGTCAGCGGACCAGTCGAGGATTGGGCTTCATGGGCGGTAGACCATGGAACGACTTATGCGCAGGTGCGCGAAGCCAACCCATGGATAAGAGCGAAATCACTTCCCAACAAGACGGGAAAGAAATATGATGTGAAAATTCCGAAACAAAGTAGTTTCTACCGCTCAAAGCAAACGCCTCAAACG
>JAAVGC010000022.1 GCA_014800445.1 Bacteroidales bacterium
CATTCTTTCACGCCGTGACATGGAAGGTGACCGCGAACAGACGGCCACCTACGAGATTCCTGAAATCGACCTCGTAATCGTTGACCTCTACCCGTTTGAGGACACAGTTGCTTCAGGTGCATCTGCAGAAGATATTATAGAGAAGATCGACATAGGTGGTATCTCACTCATCCGAGCTGCCGCCAAGAACTTCAAGGACGTTGTGATCGTAGCTTCAAAAGCACAGTATGCTCCGCTCCACGAAATTCTGAAAAACAACGGCGCAAAGACCACTCTTGAGGAGCGTCGCGATTTCGCCCGTCAGGCTTTCGGCGTTTCATCGCACTACGACAGCGCAATTTTCAGCTGGTTTGACGCAACCACAGAGCCGACTCCCACAGCTCTGCGCGTAACCGCCAATGGCTGCAAGCCGATGCGCTACGGTGAGAACCCACACCAAAAGGGTTATTTCTTCGGCGACTTCGACGCAATGTTCAGCCAGCTCCACGGCAAGGAGATCTCCTACAACAATCTGCTCGACATCGACGCTGCTGTGGGTCTGATCGCCGACTTCACCGAGAAACCGACCGTGGCTGTGCTGAAGCACAACAACGCCTGCGGATGCGCCGAGCGTGACACCCTCGCCGAAGCATGGGAAGCTGCTCTTGCAGGTGACCCGGTATCGGCATTCGGTGGCATCATCGTGAGCAACCGCGAGATCGACGGCAAAACCGCCGAAGGAATGGATAAGATCTTCTTTGAAGTAGTGATCGCTCCCTCCTACACCGACGAAGCTCTCGAGATACTCCGCCACAAGAAAAACCGCATTATCCTCGTACAGAAGCAGGCTCTCGGCACCGGCAAGCAGGTGCGTTCATGTCTTAACGGCTATCTCGTGCAAGATCGCGACACCAAGAGCGAGACAAAGGACGACATGCGTCAGGTGAGCAAAAAAGCTCTTACCGATGCTGAAATCGCTGATCTGATTTTCGCTGTGAAACTCGTCAAGCACTCCAANAGCAACGCAATTGTGCTTGCCAAGGATGGTCAGCTTCTTGCAAGCGGNGTAGGCCAGACCTCACGTGTCGACGCNCTGAAGCACGCCATCGAGAAAGCCGGCTCGTTTGGTTTCGACCTCAACGGTGCCGTCATGGCTTCGGATGCTTTCTTCCCCTTCCCCGACTGCGTAGAGATCGCAGGTGAGGCCGGAATCAAGGCTGTGGTTCATCCCGGCGGTTCAATACGTGACCAGGAGTCGGTGGACTACTGCGACAACCACGACATGGCTATGGCCATGACCGGTTTCCGCCACTTCCGTCACTAAAAAANTTCTCATTCGCCAGAAAAACCTATCCACATCATTGAAAACAAATGAGACTGTTCTCTCTCACTAAAGAAATCGCTGTTGACCTCGGCACGGCCAACACGATCATAATCCACAACGACAAGATCGTCATCGACGAGCCGTCGATTGTGGCTCTTGAGCGCAGCACAGGCAAGCTTATCGCCGTGGGCAAGAAAGCTCAGGAGATGCAGGGAAAAGAGCATCCCAACATCCAGACTATCCGCCCGCTGCGCAAGGGTGTGATCGCCGACTTNAACGCAGCGGAACTCATGATACGCGGCCTCGTGAAGATGGCNAGCTCGCGCAGCAACTGGTTCTCGCCNTCGCTCCGCATGGTAGTGGGTATCCCCTCGGGATCAACTGAGGTCGAGATCCGTGCCGTGCGTGACTCGTCGGAGCAAGCCAACGGACGCGATGTCTACATGATCTACGAGCCTATGGCCGCCGCTCTGGGTATCGGTCTGGACGTTCAGGCTGCCGAGGGTAACATGGTTGTCGACATAGGTGGCGGTACAACCGAGATCGCAGTGATCTCACTCGGTGGTATCGTGAGCAACAAGAGTATCGCCGTGGCCGGTGACGACCTGACGGAGGATATCGTGAACCACATGAAGCAGGAACACAGTGTGAATGTGGGTGAGCGTACGGCCGAACAGATCAAGATGGCCGTGGGNTCGGCTCTGACTCACCTTGACAATCCACCGGAGGACTTCATNGTACACGGCCCGCACATGATGACCGGCCTGCCCGTGGAAATTCCCGTGAGCTATGCCGAGATCTCGAAGTGCATGGAAGGCTCGATAATGAAGATCGAGGCTGCGGTGCTTGCAGCACTTCAGAGCACTCCTCCTGAGCTCTATGCCGATATTGTGAAGAACGGTATATGGCTCGCCGGTGGCGGCGCACTTATCAGAGGTCTNGACAAGCGTCTGACCGACAAGATCGGCATTCTGTTCCATGTGGCAGAAGATCCGCTTCTGTCGGTGGCACGCGGAACCGGCGTGGCTCTGAAGAATATCGACAACTTCTCGTTCCTGATACGCTGATCCAAAGCACATCAACNGTGTGCCNCCCTTCACGACTGCGTGAGGAGCGAAACCGCATAAGTCTGAAACTTACTGAGTAAGGACGCACTGACCGTGCGTCCCTACTTTGTAAGATGCGAAGCTAATAACAAAACAAGATACGACGTGAGGAATCTGCTTAACTTCCTGCTGCGCTACAGCCCGTGGGTGGTATTTGCATTCTACGCAGGGTTGTCGTGCTATCTGCTCTACTCCGACAGNCCGGCGCAACGTCATGTCTACATGACTTCGGCAGGAGTCGTGGCCTCTACGGTCTATGACGGGGTGAGGAATGTAACTTCATATTTNCATCTGCGTGAAATAAATGAGGATCTGCATGCACGTAACGGCGAACTTGAAGACCAGGTGCTGTCGCTTCGCCGTCAGCTGAAGGAGATACAGGAGACTATGTATGCCGACACAATGACGGTATCGGAAGTTCTGCACCCCTTCTCGTTTATCATCGCAAGTGTCACCAACAACTCCATCGCCCATCCCTACAACTACATCACCGTNAACAAAGGTCTACTCGANGGNGTAGAACCGGAAATGGGTGTCGTGGATCAGAATGGTGTAGTGGGTGTGGTCAACATCACNGCCGACCATCATGCCCGCATCATCTCGCTGCTTAATCCTGATTTCCGTCTGTCGTGCAANGTGAAGGGAAGTGATGCTTTCGGTTCACTGATCTGGGACGGGCACAGCCCTGAGGAAGCCGTGCTTGAGGAGTTACCCAAGCACACGGTNTTCGCTCCCGGCGACACAATCGTGACGAGCGGTTATTCTGCGGTTTTTCCNGAAGGAATCCCTGTGGGCTCCGTTATAGAATCAGCACGTGACTCCGATGATAATTTCTTCAGACTGCGCATAAAGCTCTTTACCGATTTCACCACACTGTCGACAGTGAGAATAATCAAAAACAACGAACTCGACGACATACGCCGAGCCGAACAATGAAGTGATTTAAACTTATTACAAAATGTTTAACAAGAAGTGAGATGAAGCTATGACAAAGACCTTTCTAAGTTTTCTTCTGCTTTTTGTTGTGCTTGTGCTGGCTCAGGTGACGATCTTCAACCACATTTGGCTGTTTGGGGTCGCAATGCCGCTCGTGTTCATCTTCTTCATTATCTCACTTCCGGTCACCACTCCAACCAACTGGATGCTCACTCTCGGCTTCCTGACGGGTCTCGCGGTAGACATTTTTTCCAACACAGCCGGACTGAATGCCCTATGCTGCACAATACTTGCCGGTCTGCGGCGTCCGCTGTTCAGGCTCTATGTGCCGCGCGAGGAAGATATGACCAATCCTGTTCCATCTATCAAATCCACAGGTGGCGCCACTTACACGAAATATGTACTGACGATGACTCTTGTCTATTGCATCGTGTACTTCATAGTTGACTCGGCAGGATTCTTCAGCATCACCACTCTCGCACTAAGAATAGCNACAAGCAGTGTACTGACATTCCTTATGCTCATGGCACTCGCCGGCATAGCATCGTGGAACACCAACGACAGAAAATAGTTTACCTTTTCCAGACAGCAGGTATATGATGATATAAAAAACTATTCAGAATGGATAAGGAAAAGTCATCAATCACACTGCAAATGTCACGCTCCCGCAACTCCACAACTCTGCTCTCCCCTATCTCTCTACTCCACACTCCCACTCAAAAATGAGAAAAGATTATCAACTTGAAAAGCGCAAATGGGTGATAATAGGTTTCCTGCTTGTCATCGCCTGCATTTACTCCGTAAGGCTCTACAGTCTTCAGATCGACGACGGACGCTATAAAGCGTCGGCCGACACAAACGCTTTTCTGCGTAAGACGATATATCCGTCGCGCGGCCTGATGTATGACCGCAACGGCGAACTGATCGTGTTCAATCAGCCGGCTTACGACGTGATGATGATACCGCGTGATGTGCAGCCGTTTGATACGCTCGATTTCTGCCATACGCTCAACATCACCTACGACCAGTTTATGGCGCGCCTGAAAGCGATGAAGGACCCGCGCCAAAATCCGGGTTACTCCACCTACACACCTCAGAAACTCATCACGCATCTATCGGCTCAGGACTACGGACGTCTGCAAGAGAAGTTATACCGTTATCCGGGCTTCTTCATCCAGAAACGCATCCTGCGACAGTACAAGCACTCGACGGCAGCCAACGTGCTCGGCAATCTGCGCGAGGTGTCGCAACGCGATATAGAGCGTGACGACTACTATCAGCGTGGCGACTACATAGGCGACCTCGGCGTGGAGAAGAGCTACGACGAATATCTGCGTGGGGTGAAGGGTGCTGAGATACTCATACGCGATGCCCACGGACGCATTCAGGGACGATATGAGGACGGCGCAAAGGATATTCCGGCAGTGAGCGGCCGAAACCTGAAACTGGCACTTGATCACGAGTTGCAACAGTATGCCGAGAGCCTTATGGTAAACAAAGTAGGTGCTGTGGTGGCTATCGAACCGGAAACAGGAGAAATCCTGTGCATGGTGTCGTCGCCTACCTATGACCCGATGGTACTCGTCGGACGTCAACGCGGCGAAAGTTACGCCCAGCTTAAAGACACTCCACACCGGCCGCTATTTGACCGCGCACTCATGGGTGCCTATCCTCCCGGATCGACATTCAAACCCGCCAATGGCCTGGCACTTCTTGAAGAAGGAATTATCAACACAAGCACTCTCTATCCATGCACAGGTGGATTTGTCTCAGGCAATCTGCGTGTGGGATGTCACGGCCACCCTGCCCCGCTCCCGCTTAAACCGGCATTGCAGACGTCGTGCAACGGCTATTTCTGCTGGGGACTCAAGGCTATGCTNGACAACAACCGCCGCCGCTACGGTTCGACCGGCGAAGCCTTCGAGGTGTGGAAAAAGCATCTTGTGTCGCTCGGCTACGGCTACAAACTGGGAGTTGATCTCCCCGGCGAAGGACGTGGTTTCATCCCCAACGAGAAATTCTACAGCAAAATTTACGGTCAGGGACGCTGGAGTGCAAATACTATCATCTCCGTTGCCATCGGTCAGGGNGAGATCATGGCGACACCGCTTCAGATTGCCAACTTAGGTGCGGCGATAGCCAATCGCGGTTGGTTCATAACTCCTCACGTGGTGAAAGAGATNCAGGACACAGTGCTTCCCGAGCAATACACGACCCGGCGCTACCCCACNATCGACCGGCGCCACTTCGAGGAAGTTGCCGAGGGAATGCGTATGGCGGTGACCGGCGGCACATGCCGACTCGCCAATCTCCCCGACATCGAGGTGTGCGGCAAAACCGGCACGGCGCAGAATCCCCACGGTAAAGACCACTCCGCTTTTCTCGGCTTTGCTCCTTACCATAACCCGAAGATAGCCATCGCGGTCTATGTGGAAAACGGTGGTTTCGGCGCAACCTATGGCGTGCCTATCGGCAGCCTGATCATGGAGAAGTACCTGAAAGGATCAATCGCCCCAGAGCGAAAATATCTTGAGGACAACATGCTGAACTCCAACACAGCAATGTTTACACCCGATAAATAAGAGCTGAAAATGAATCCACTCCACGCATCGATACTGCGCCGCCGTCAGGAGGTGAATCCTCTCGCCCATGTCGACTGGGTGACAATCATCATCTATCTGCTCATGGTTGTGGCGGGTGCAATCTCGATCTATGCCGCAAGCTATGATTTCGACAACGCGTCGATTTTCTCATTTGATGAATTCTCAGGCAAACAGATGCGTTGGATCGGTCTGTCGCTCTTTCTGGGTCTGGTGCTACTGCTCGTGGACTGGCGTGTCTACGAAACGTATGCGTGGCCTGTATACATAGTTCTGGCAATCCTGCTCGCCGCCACTCCACTACTTGCCCACGACATCAAGGGGTCGCTGTCATGGATTAAAATTGGCTCAATGAGCATCCAACCGGCGGAGTTCGGCAAATTTGCCACGGCACTGGCACTTGCAAAGCTGTTCAGCGGCTATAATTTCCAACTCAATGCCAAGCCGTCGAACTACTTGAAGGCACTGCTTATAATTCTGCTGCCTTTCGTGCTAATTCTCGCACAGAAGGAGACAGGGTCGGCACTGGTATATCTCTCGCTCTTCTTCGTTCTCTATCGCGAAGGAATGAGCGGTCTCGTGCTTCTTGCCGCTCTTGTGAGCGTCATCATCTTTGTCGTCACAGTAAAATTCATCGATGCAGGACCGCTCGGCTTACCCATAGGTGAATTTGCGATCTACTTACTTATCATGGCGCTTATGACCGGCATGCTATGGCTATACTGCCGCCGGCGCACTGTGGCGCGTAATGTGACAGTAGGATTCATCGTAATCGTGGGTGCATCACTCGTTGTNGATTCATACACCGAAGCCGAACTGCCCGGACAGTGGATTATGATGGGAGCACTTGGCATCGCATGTGGCTACTGCCTGTTTGAATTAATGCGCGACTACTCGCATCAGCTCATGGTCACGGTGGGTACAGTGGCNGCCGCNCTTGCATTCATGTTCTCGGTAAGCGTAGTATTCAATCAGGTGCTTGAACCACACCAGCAGATGCGCATCAAGGTGGCTCTCGGCATCGAGGAGGATTTGCGCGGTGCAGGCTACAACGTCAATCAGTCGAAAATCGCAATCGGNTCAGGCGGCTTGACAGGCAAAGGATTCCTTCAAGGCACACAGACAAAGCTGAAATTTGTGCCCGAGCAGCACACCGACTTCATCTACTGCACCATCGGTGAGGAGGAGGGATTTGTGGGCTCTGTGGCTGTGCTCGCGCTCTTTCTTGCGCTCATTCTGCGCGTGATCTCGATAGCCGAACGACAGCCCACGGTGTTTGGTCGCGTCTATGCTTATTGCGTGGCATCCTATTTCATATTCCACTTCTGTATAAACATCGGTATGGTGATCGGATTGTGTCCGGTTATCGGTATTCCCCTGCCGTTTTTCAGCTACGGCGGATCATCGTTGTGGGGCTTCACCATACTTCTNTTCATATTGCTGCGCATTGACGCCGCCCGACGCGAGCGCCACGGCGGCCGCTCGTAATAATCACATCGATTAATCAACTACCGAAATAATAAAAATCGGCGACGCATTTCCTGTCGGGATAGCGCCGCCGATTTTTTTCGGTGTTATGACGTCAGAGTGAGGTGGAGGGATAGAGTGCTTCCCACCATGAGTCGTCGTCCTGAAGATACTTTGCAAACCATGCGAAGATGGTGTTCTGCCACATCTCACGCTTGTCGGGCTCAAGGATGTGATGCTCCTGATCGGCAACCTCCACAAGTGCGGTCTCTTTGCCCAGCAGCTTCAGAGCGGTGAACATCTGGTGGCTCTCGGCCGGCGGCACGTTGGGGTCAATGTTGCCATGCAGGAATAGGATGGGAGTATTGACCTTATCGGCGTTGTAGAGCGGACTCTGCTTCACATAGAGGTCGGTCTCGCTCCAGGGATAGCTTCCGGCCATGGAGGTCTCGCTGTAGGAATATCCCCAGTAGCCTTCACCCCAGTAACTGGTGTGATCACTGATACCGGCATGGGAAATGGCTGCGGCAAAGAGGTCGCTGACGGTCTGGAGATACATTGTCATGAAGCCGCCATAGCTTGCGCCAATGCAACCTATCTTCTTCTCGTCGACAAACGGATGCTGCTTGATAAACTCCTTGGTTCCCTCGATGATGTCGCGCGCGGGATCGGTACCGGCAGTATTTACGTGGCGTGAAGAAAACTCCTGGCCGAAACCTGTAGCTCCCGACGGATTCACCACATAGACGATATAGCCCATCGCGGCATAAAGGTGATGGGGGTAACGGGAGTGGAAAATACGCGAGGTGGGTGAGCAACCGCCATAGTAATTCACGATCATGGGATACTTCTTGTTGGGGTCGAAGTCGGCGGGAAGTATATAGCGGCCGTTGATAGTGTCACCGATAGAGTTGACGAAATCAAAGTCGCGCACCTCGCCGAATGCCACTTCTTCAAGAGCTGCATCGCCCGGAGCATCGATGAGTCGTGTAGCCGGACGTTTGCCAAGATCAACGGCATAGAGGCGNTCAGTGTTNTTGGTNCTCTGTCCGGTTACAGCTATCACGCTGCCGTTATGTGCCACAGAGAAGCTGCCAACGGCATCCTCAGGCACATTGACCAAAGTAAACTTACCGGTTGCCGGATTGTAGCTGAAAAGATGTATGCGGTCCTTGTCCTCGGCAGTGAAGTATATCATACCGTTGCCTTCGCACCAGTCGCTCGACTGCACCGATGGGTTGAAGTCGCGGGTAATGGGTGTCACCTGCCGCGAAGCGATATCCATGATATAAAGCTGACCGTCGGTCATGCTTGGATAGTGCCCTTCGGGAACATTCTTACCGATACCGTCAAACGACTCCGGACTGCCTGACACAAGTATCTTCGTGGCATCGGGCGAATATTGCGCACCGGAAACAAAACCGTCCTCACGCACGAGCGTGTCAATTGCCATAGTGTTGAGGTCAAGCTGATAGATAGCGCTGACTGTAGTAGGACGCTTCTCCAGACGGCTGCGGCTTACACCGAAAAGGAGCTTGTCGCCCGCAGGAGCGATATCGTGTACCCAAGCATTGTGCGAGCCGAATGTGAGGGGACGGTANAGACCGGTCGTCATGTCGTAGATGGCTATGCCTGAACGGTTACGCCATCCGGGTTGACGGTCGTCGGGCTCGATGATGCGATAGATGCGTTCATCCTCTTTCGGGCCTTCCTCGCGGGTGTAGTATATAAGTTTCTTTCCACCGGGAACGGGCACAAACGAGCCCTCGGGAAGCCCCGATGCCACAACTTTGCGTTCAAGTGTGACAGGATCGAGCGTCACCATTTCGCGCACCCCGTCGGGGCGGGTCTGTGCGCTCCAGAGCAGATCGGCATCGTCGAGCCACGTCCATGAGCCTTCGGGTAGCTGAGCGATAAGAATCTTTCCGCCATCCTTGAGCTCACGCACGGCCGACGTGCGGCGCGAACGCTTGTCGTTGTTGACAGTCGTGTAGTTCACAACTGCGTATTTGCCCGATGGAGAAACATCAGCACCGGTAACACGTGTACAGAAAGCTATGTCGGTAAGGCGGAAACTGCGTCCGCTTTCAGGCGCAACAACCGACAGCAACGAAGGATCAGTCGTGGTGAGGGTAACATTCACCGAGTCCTGGACACCTGGGCGCGAGATATATTTCAACGTGATCTCGCGTGAAGCGGGTGTGAGTTTCAGTGTGTTGCCCTCGATAGGCTTACCGTCGACAAGTATCTGGCAATCATCGAGACCGGTAGCCACGGTTACTTCAGCATACCGCTTGTTGACGAGCGGGAAGCTGAGAAAATTAAGTGCCACACCCTCTGAAGATCCGGGGGCAATTTCTCCGCTCCACGCAGTTGCCGGAAGCGCGTCGGGATTGACATGATAGCGAAGTGCCGATTTCACGTCATAGGCGTGTGAGTGGACNTCNACCGTGTCCACCATCACCGGCGCGTCGATCACGACAGGGCCGCGGTAGGTGAAATCCTTGACCTCGACCGACTGCTGTGCCATTGCCGACGCCGACGTGAGAGCGGCAAGAAGCGATAATGACAGTTTCATAATGAATATCGGTTATTTGCGGCGGATATAGTCAGCTATCCATGCACCAACCTCNGCTGTGCCGTAGACTTCACCGCCGGGCACCTGAATCTCAGGAGTGCGCACATTCTCATCAAGCGAAGCATTCACAGCCTCACGGATTAATGCACCCTCCTCCTTCATGTCGAAGTATTCAAGAAGCATAGCGGCAGAGAGAATCTGCGCTATGGGGTTGGCAATGTTCTTGCCGGCAGCTTGCGGCCATGAACCGTGGACGGGTTCAAAGAGCGGAGTTTTCTCGCCTGTCGAAGCCGAGGGAAGAAGTCCCATCGANCCNGAAATCACGCTTGCCTCATCGGTGAGGATGTCGCCGAAGGTGTTTTCGGTCACCATCACGTCGAAGAAACGCGGATCAACAACCATGCGCATAGCGGCATTGTCGACAAACATATAGTCAGTGGTCACATCGGGATAACGCTGAGCCACTTCCTGAGCNACCTTGCGCCAGAGTCGGCTCGAAGCAAGCACGTTGGCCTTGTCAACTACGGTAAGGTGACGGTTGCGACGCTGTGCATAGCCATAGGCGGTGACAAGGATGCGCTCGATCTCGGTGCGGGTATAGGCGTTGGTGTCATAGGCACGCTCGTCGCTCTCAAATTTCTCACCGAAGTACATGCCGCCGGTAAGCTCACGCACGCACACAAAATCGGCT
The DNA here is from genome assembly GCA_014800445.1 of Bacteroidales bacterium. Taxonomy (GTDB): domain Bacteria; phylum Bacteroidota; class Bacteroidia; order Bacteroidales; family Muribaculaceae; genus JAFLTL01. The sequence goes on from JAAVGC010000022.1 coordinate 10,682, forward strand.
CCCTCGACTATCTCCTGACGGAGAGGCGACATGTGCAGCAGACACTTAAAGGTCTGCATGGGACGGATGTTGGCATACAATCCAAGNTTCTTGCGCATCGCCAGGAGTCCCTGCTCGGGGCGCACTTTGGCCGAAGGATTGTTGTCGTATTTCGGATCGCCTACTGCAGAGAAAAGCACTGCATCGGAGTTCAGACAGAGCTGATAGGTCTTTTCAGGAAACGGGTCGCCGCACTCGTCGATTGCTGCGGCACCCACCACTCCGTAGTCAAAGCTGAATGTGTGGCCAAATTTTTCTGCCACGGCCTCCAATACGGCCACTCCCTGACGCGAAATCTCAGGACCGATGCCGTCGCCGGGCAACACAGCTATTTTAAGATTGCTCATTTTTATCAGTTTATTTGCCGTTGGCCTGCTCGAAGGCGGCAGTGTCACCGCGGCGTGTGAGCAGATACTCAATGTCGTCGAGTCCGTCGGCAAGACATTGTTTCTTATAGGGATTAATGTCGAAATGCTCCGAAGCACCGGTTGCGAGGTTGGTTATCGTCTGCGCCTCAAGATCCACGCGCACCTGAGTGGCGGGATCAGCCTCTATCGACTCAAAGAGTGCTGCAAGAAACTCCTCGCTCACGGTTACCGGAAGCACAAACGAGTTCAACTCGTTGTTACGGTGAATGTCGGCGAAAAAGCTCGATACAACCACTCGGAAACCATAGTCATGTATGGCCCATGCAGCATGCTCGCGCGAGGAGCCACAACCGAAGTTCTTGCCGGCCACCAGCACCTGCCCCGAGTAACGCGGATCATTGAGTACAAAATCGCTTATGGGATTCCCGTCCTTATCGAAACGCCAGTCGCGGAACAGGTTTTCACCGAATCCTTCACGGGAGGTCACTTTGAGGAAACGGGCGGGTATTATCTGGTCGGTATCGACATTCTCCATGGGGAGTGGAACACATGTGGAGGTCACTACCGAAAATTTCTCTTTCATATCTCGACTGAAGTTTACAGTTTACGCGGATCAGTGATTACACCTGTCACAGCACATGCGGCTGCCATAAGCGGACCGGCAAGCACTGTGCGGGCACCCGGGCCCTGACGTCCCTCGAAATTGCGGTTGGATGTGGACACTGACAGTTTTCCGGCTGGAATCTTATCGTCGTTCATAGCCAGACAAGCCGAACAACCGGGTTCACGCAGCTCAAACCCCGCCTCCTCCAGCACCTTGTCAATGCCTTCGGCACGGATTGCTTTCATCACTGCGCGTGATCCGGGCACAAGCCATGCGGTGACGCTGTCGGCTTTGCGGCGNCCCTTGACNACCGATGCAAATGCGCGGAAGTCCTCGAGGCGTCCNTTGGTGCAACTTCCCAGNAAAACATAGTCAACCGGCGTGCCTTCAAGCGACTGACCTTCCTCAAATCCCATGTAGTCGAGTGCCTTCTTCCANGAAGCGGCAGCNGCGGGATCGTCGGGAGTGTCACACACCGGTACTGCCTCGCTTATGCCGATGCCCATACCGGGATTAGTGCCGAAAGTGAGACGCGGCTCTATGTCGGCGGCATCAAACTCNACTTCNCGGTCNAANACNGCATCGGGATCGCTCGGTAGCTTGCGCCACTCGGCGAGTGCGGCTTCCCATGCCTCACCCTTAGGAGCGAAGTCACGCCCCTTGATGTAGGCATAGGTCTTTTCNTCGGGAGCAACCATGCCGCCGCGGGCACCCATCTCGATCGACATGTTGCAGAGCGTCATGCGCCCCTCGATCGAGAGATCCTCAACCGCCTGGCCGGCATACTCCACGAAATAGCCTGTTGCACCGCCTGTACCGAGTTTGGCTATCACATAAAGAGCAATATCTTTTGCAGTGACACCGGGATTGAGATGCCCGTTGATCTTGACGCGCATCGTNCGGGGTTTGGGCTGAAGGATNCACTGCGTNGCGAGCACCATCTCCACCTCGCTTGTGCCGATNCCGAACGCCACAGCACCGAGAGCACCGTGGGTCGATGTGTGGCTGTCGCCACACACAAGAGTCATGCCGGGGAGTGTCAGACCATTTTCCGGNCCGATCACATGGATGATGCCNTTGCGCTCATGACCGAGNCCAAACAACGTCAGTCCGAACTCAGCCGCATTGCGGTTGAGAGTTTCGATCTGATTGCGCGACACGGGATCGGCAATTTCTTTATCCTGTCCGACGGTGGGAACATTATGATCGGGAGAACAATAGGTGCGGTCAACACGGTAAACACCGAGACCGCGGCGACGCAGGCCGTCGAATGCCTGCGGACTCGTCACCTCATGACAGTAGTGACGGTCGATATACAGCTGATCGGGTCCCTCGGGAATGCGGTTGACCACATGAGCGTCCCAGATTTTGTCGAAAAGTGTCTTTCCCATTTCGGTGCGCTGCATTTATTTCACAAATTTATTAATAGCNTCAATATAAGCCTCGGCACTTGCGGCAATNATGTCAGTGTTGGCCGAGAAGCCGTAGTAGTGGTTTCCGTCGTGCTCGACAGTCATGTGCACCTTACCAACATCGTTGCTGCCCTTGTTGATGGCCTGAATGAGGAATTCCTTGACAGTGGTCGTGCGGCGCACGATCTGCTTGATTGCCGATAGGGCCGCATCAACTGGACCGTTGCCGCTCGAGCATGCCTCGAACTTCTCTCCTGCTATGTCGATGCCCACGCTCGCTACCGAGTGTACGCCTATGCCCGATGTGACCTGAAGGAAATCGAGCGTGATGCGACGTTTGGCTGAGCGATGCTTGCCGGCAAGCATGAGCACGTCATCGTCGTTGATCTCTTTTTTGCGGTCGGCAAGTTTAAGGAATGACTCGTAAGCCTTGTCAAGCTGCTCCTTGTCNAGTTCCACACCAAGCACGTGCAGGCGGTGCTTGAGCGCTGCGCGACCGCTNCGNGCGGTGAGTACGATTGAATTTTCGTCGATACCCACATCCTTCGGGTCTATGATCTCGTAGCTCTCGCGTTTTTTGAGAACTCCATCCTGGTGTATGCCCGACGAGTGAGCAAACGCGTTGCGNCCNACAATGGCTTTGTTGGGNTGNACCGGCATGTTCATGAGGCTCGACACAAGTCGGCTCACACCGTAGATTTTGGTGGTGTTTATGTTGGAATCGATGCCGATCTCTTTGTGAGAGCGGAACGCCATGACAACCTCCTCAAGCGAAGTATTGCCGGCACGCTCACCTATNCCGTTGATAGTCACNTCGGCCTGACGTGCACCGTTGACTATACCGGCCACGGTGTTGGCNGTAGCCATACCAAGGTCATTGTGACAGTGTGTGGCTATGGTCACCTTGTNGATGCCATTGACGTTCTCCATCAGATACTTGATCTTGGCACCAAACTCCCACGGCATGCAGTAGCCCGTGGTGTCAGGGATATTCACGACCGTGGCACCGGCGTCGACNACTGCCTGAATCACACGGGCGAGNTACTCATTGTCAGTGCGTCCGGCATCTTCGGCATAGAATTGCACATCCTCCACAAAACGCTTGGCATAAGCNACACAGGCACGTGCACGCTCAAGGATGTCCTCGCGGTTGGAGTTGAATTTGTACTTTATGTGATAGTCAGAAGTGCCTATACCGGTNTGTATGCGNCCACGCTTGGCATATTTCAGNGCGTCGGCTGCNACGCGTATATCATTCTCGACAGCACGTGTCAGGGCGCATATCGTGGGCCATGTCACAGCCTTTGAGATCTCCACCACTGAGTTGAAATCGCCTGGCGACGACACCGGNAAACCGGCCTCAATCACGTCAACACCAAGCTCTTCGAGTGCTTTTGCAACCTCAATCTTCTCTACNGTGTTGAGCTGGCATCCTGGCACCTGCTCACCATCGCGAAGAGTTGTATCAAATATAAATAATCTATCGCTCATTGCCTATGGTTTTGAAAAATTAGGCTGCAAATTTAGTGATTTTTTAATCAAATTACAAACTTTCAGTGGTCTCAAGGATCTTTCTCACAACTTTGAAAGTCGCCTTAGGAGCATCGCTCCAGAAATCGGAGTACTGCGCCACGTTGTCGCCTGCTCCGGGAGTATCGCTCACGACTCTCACTGCCGCAAANGGCACGTCGTTCAGATAGCACGTCTGGGCAATCGCACCCGACTCCATATCCACGGCAAGCACATCGGGAAAATTCTCACGCAGAAAATCCACGTCTTCGACAGTAGAGATGAAGCGGTCCGACGAACAGATGAGCCCNCGTTTNACACCCTCTNCCTCAGGCACATCAAGCGGCTTGGTGGTAAAGTAAAGCGGACAGTCGGCTGCCGCGCCCCACATTGTGCCCGGACCGCACCAAACGTCGCCGTAGACAACACGGTCGGCAACCACAACATCAAGAATTCCGGCACGCCCGCCCGCTCCTCCGGCAACACCGCTNCTGAGGATAAACGAAGGCTGGAATCTGTCGATCATGGCCTGAGTGGCAAGGGCCGCATTGACCTTGCCGATACCGCATTTCATTGCCACTATTTCGCGGGGGCCGATGCCGCCGCAATAAAAAGTAAAACGGCCGTCGGTTAATTCTCTCACGCCGTCGACCAATGGGAGAAGAAGCTCCAGCTCCTTGTCCATCGCTACTATAATTCCGATCATAAAACTATCTGTGTCGAGTTGATTTCCTTCCCCATAAACATTGAAGCCAGACCGTCGAACTTGGCTGCGTCTTCGGTCGTGACGTAATTTATCATNCCTCCTGTCGAGCACCATCTCTCTATTTCGGGATGACGCCGCAGNTAATCGGCAAGNCTCTCTGCCACGATATCACCCTGCGACACCGCTCGCACACCCGCAGGAAGATACTTCTGAATCTTTGTCGCGAGAAGCGGGTAATGTGTGCANCCGAGAATCACNGTATCGATNTCCTTATCAGCACTCATGAGAGCGTCGATATACTTTTTTACAAAATAGTCAGCTCCCTCTCCGCCGGCCTCGCCATTTTCAACCAGAGGCACCCACATAGGGCAAGCCTGTCCGCGGCAACTGAGCGACGGATGAAGTTTGGCAATCTCCATGTCATAGGATCGCGAGGCTATTGTGCCGGGAGTACCGAACACNCCTATATGNCCNCTACCGGTNAGTGCCGGAAGCACCTCGACAGTAGGGCGTATGACACCAAGCACACGCCGGTCGGGTGCGATGCGCGGCAGATCCACNTGCTGGATAGTGCGCAGAGCTTTTGCCGACGCTGTATTGCATGCAAGCACCACCAGGTGGCATCCGCAGTCAAAGAGATACTTTACNGCCTCAAGCGTGAACCGATACACTATGTCGAACGAGCGCGTGCCATAAGGGGCACGCGCATTGTCGCCTAAGTAAAGATAATCGTAATCAGGAAGCCGCCGGGCTATCTCGCGCAACACNGTGAGTCCGCCATAGCCGGAATCAAAGATCCCTATTGGCCCCGGNGCATTTATTTCTTTGGTTTCCATACGGGCATCGTGAAGAAGAATTCAAGACCGCCCCCTTCACGGTTGCGCACCGCGATCGTGCCGCCCATGTTGATAAAAGTCGATTTCACAATCGGCAGACCGAGACCGGTGCCTCCGGTCTTGCGCGAACGACCTGTATCGATGCGATAGAAGCGGTCAAACAGGCGCGGCAAGTGCTCGGGAGCAACTCCCGTACCATTGTCATAGAACACAAACGAGTAGNGCGACGANGTCTTGCCCGTGAAGAGCACTCCCATCTCTGTACCCTTGGAATAAGCCACNGCATTTTTCACGAGATTCATGATTGCGGCATTGATCAGTGTCTCGCTTCCGCAGACCACGCAGTGAGCCGGCACGTCATAAATAAACGTCATGTCGCCGCCGATTCCGCTTTCATCGATTTCATCGGTGATATCAGCGAGAAGGATATTCATGTCAACCTCGCGTGGAGTTATNGAGCCNCCGGCTTCATCAAGGCGAGTCAGCGTCGACANATCCTCGAGCATCGAGCAGAGCCGCTCCACATGCTGCTGAGTCTTGCGCAGGAAGTGCTGACGAGAATCCAGATCCATCTCGGGATTCGACACCAGCGTATCCACATAACCACGCACGATACCGACAGGGGNTNTCAATTCATGCCCNACATTGTTAGCAAGCTGACGCTTCACCCTGATCTTTTCNTCAGTCGCACGCAATGCGATACGGTGCTCACGCTCATGAGCCGCCATAGCATCCTGACGTGATTTATAGATCTCGATGATCTGGCGCGATATATCGCCCAGCTCATCGTTTGGGAACTTCTCGGTAAGCTCAAAAGAATCTTCGTTGTTGGCGGCCTTTTCAGTAAACGCACGCAGAAGCATCACGTTGCGTGCCTGATGATAAGCGAAGAAATACACCACAAGCGTGGCACCTCCGGCAAGCATTATCATGAAGAGCCAGTAACCCGAGTTCAACTTGAACCACGAATTTACCGACACATCAAACGGCAATGCGGTCATCACCTTCATCTCGTGACCGGGTGAATAGCCTTCGTAATACGCTATGAACTCATCGCGACGCTCCAGATCCCCGTCGACGCTCATCGGTTCACCGAGCACTCCCACGATTTCGCCGGTCACAGGGTTAAGCATCGTAACCTTTATACCCTTTAGATCCGATTTACCGTAGTATTGATCGACAAATTCAAGAAACGGGCCGAAGTCCAACCCCTGCTCATACATGTGGATCAGACGATTCGTGATAAGTGTCAGATCACTCAGCACAGTCTCCTGCCTGAAATCCTTTTCACGTTTATAGGAGTAAGTACCTCCTACAGCTATCGTTGCCCAGATGAGCAATGCCGTCGGCAGGAAAATCCTGACGCGATAGTTAAATCTAAATTTCTTCCTGGAACCCATATCCAAAACCAAGTCGGGTAACGATGTGAGACCCGTATTCGCCGAGTTTCTTGCGCAGACGGGCCATGTTGGTATCGATNGCGCGGTCTGTCACGACCACGTCAGTACCCCAGATGTTGGCAATCAGCTCCTCGCGCGAATAGATGCGGTTGCGGTGAGTAAGAAAAAACAGAAGTATGTCAAGCTCTTTTTTGGTCAGACGCACAAGTTCGCCGTCGAGAGTGCATGATTTTGTATTGCGGTTTATGCGCAGCCCTCTGAACACAACATCCGGCTCATGATGCTCGTTGGAGCGGGGAGCAGGAGCAGGCTGAGACTGATACTGCGGTACGGAGACAGGTGCGGCCTGAGCGATAGCCGGATTCACNGCGGAATTGCCGTAGCGCGTCGGATCAAATCCTTGCTGAGCNACAGTGCGCCTTAACACAGCTTTCACACGTGCGATCACTTCGCTTATCACAAACGGTTTGGTGATATAGTCGTCGGCACCTATGTTCAGCCCCATCACAGTCTCATCCTCGCCGTTGAGAGCCGAACAGAATATTATTGGTTTCGATTCAAGCGCAGGATTGTTTTTCAATCTTTTAGCAAAGTCGAAACCACTAAGTCGATCCATCATTATATCGACTATAAACAACTGATAGGGTGTAAGATCCATCTCAAGAGCCTCCTCAGCGCTGTAAGCACAGTCGGCCTCGAAGCCTTCCTTCTCGAGATTGAACCGCAGTATTTCGCAGATTGACTCTTCGTCGTCAATCACCAATATTTTCGTTCTCATAATATTTTTAACACTCTATTGCTACTTTATAAAACCAATATTACAATTTGGCTTGTAAAGATATACTTTGGCGGAATTTTATCATCTTAAAATATGTTAATACAACCAATTCTTTATTGCTATGGCACATTTTTTGACACACTCATCCACGAAGAGCCTTGTGCAAGTTTGTTATATTTGCATTGTGATGTTTTTCTCTCCCAAAAATAAGAAAAATGAAGCTTACAGATACAAAAGCACTCGCTGAAAAAATATATTCTCTCACTGCGGCCACACATCTCCATGAGGCGTTCTCTAATCTGCACGCACTCACCGAGGCAGCAATGCAATGGGATCTTACCGAGAAAGCCAACGACCTCGAGCGCACTTACCGTTATCTGCTGCAATACGCGATGNCCGACACCGAGGATCCGACGCGCAACGACACGCTNGCAAACATATCCGACGGCATAATGACCGTGGTNGATCAATGCTCGCGTCGCGCAAGCCTCGANGACAATTCGCCGGATCTCTATTACAGCACTCTGCGCTACGAGCGCATGCAACCCGACACAATAGCGTCGCTTATCGACCGCTACGTTTCGCTGGCCTCTTCCGGCGTATTCGGCGACATTCTCGGCCACAGCAATAAGAAAGCAGAGACAACCGATACCGAGAATCTTGAGAGGCGCATATTCAACCGCATCTGGACCACTTTCCCCCTGTCGCGTGCCGACATGACCGCCATAGCCGATGCACTGCGCTCACCACTCTTGCCATCTGACTTCAAAGTGCCTGTCATCTCGGCTGTGATGCTTGGCGCGCTACAGTTCTTCGAGACGTCAAGGATCGCCATGCTTCTCGACTTCTACAATGAAGCCACCGATAAGTCACTCCGTCCGGTAGCCCTCACCGCTGCGGTAGTTGCCATGATGCACTTCCCGGCAAGATCGGTTTCACCTGCGATCCTCAGCCTCACACGCTCGATTGCCGAGACTCCCGGCTCGACGTTGGATTCCGACCTGCGCATCGTCATAACCGAACTTGCACGCACCCGCGACACCGAGCGCATCAACAAGAAGATGCGCGATGAGGTTATGCCCACAATAATGAGCATGCGTCCCAAGTTCCAGCAGCGATTCACTGCAAGCGATCCGGCTGAACTCGCCGATCCCGAGCAGTCGCCGGAGTGGATGGAGATGCTCGACAAAAGCGGCCTGACCGACACATTCCGCGAAATCTCCGAGATGCAGCAGGAGGGTGCCGACGTGATGATGAGCACATTCATTCACCTGAAATCGTTTCCGTTCTTCAACGAAGTCGCCAACTGGTTCCTTCCATTCAAGCCCGCACACTCGGCTGTGACGGCATCAGTGGATCCGGCATCGCCATTCGCAAGCATGATAGCTGCGTCGCCCATGCTATGCGACAGCGACAAATATTCGATGGCATTCTCATTGGCGATGATGCCACCGATGCAGCGCGACATGATAGCCACACAGCTTGAGGCACAGAAAGCCGACATTGATGCCATAGCTGCCGACATAATCAACCGCGAGGAAACCGACACCAAAGGGCTCGTAAACCGATACGTGCGCAATCTCTATCGCTTCTTCAAGCTCTACCGGCGCAAAAACGAGTTCAACGATCCGTTTGCATCCATGCCTTCGGCACTCGACATTCCGGCGATAGCGCCATGGGTACGCTCCGCACAGACCATAAGCTCACTTGCTGAATTTCACTTCACGCATCAGATGTGGAGCGAAGCGCTCCGCCTCTTCAGCGAACTCGACACGATCGTGCCNCCCGATGCCGCACTGTACCAGAAGATGGGATTCTGCTATCAGAACCTCGGCGACCTCGACCATGCCATCGACTGCTATCTGCGTGCCGAACTTCTTGACCAGTCAAGCCTCTGGACACTGCGACGCATAGCTTCATGCTCGCGTGCCACAGGACTCTGGCAGCAGGCTCTCGATTACTACCGCCGCATAGATCACGAGGACCCCGACAAACCGGCTACCACCATTGCCATGGGCGAATGTCTGACAGAACTCGGCCGCTATGCCGAGGCGGTGAAGGTGCTCTACAAAGCCGCATATCTCAAACCCGACTCAATGGCGACACTGCGCCGCCTTGCATGGGCGCTCCTGCTCAACGGTGATCTTGAGAACTCACGCCGTCAGTATCAGAAAGTGATTCAGGCAGCTCCCACTCCTGCTGACTACATCAACATGGGACACATCTATCTCATCGAACACAACTATCAGGATGCCGCCAACGCCTATAAGCTTGCAATGACGCTCGGCGACATGACCCGAAGCCAGCTTGTGGAGACCGTTGAAACCGACCTCCCTTACCTTACCAAAGCGGGAGCCGACGCAAGCATAGTGCCGCTCCTGCTCGACAACATCCTCTACGATATAGATTGAAAATTATAATCACAAATAAAATCATCATTTCACATTATGGTAATCCAACGTTGGCAGACCGTGTTTCTGCTCCTCGCATCGATTCTAATTATCGTTTTCTGCTTCATTCCCGTCGGACATCTGACTGACTCGGCCGGAGACACGATCACAGTCTATCCATGCAATTATACACTGTATTTCACGCTTAACATTGTGGCTGCGGCAATTCTGCTATTCGCGATCTTCCAGTTCCGCAACACGCGCCGNCAGCGCGCAATCACGCTTATCGCCATGTTTCTTATCGAGGTGTCGCTGGCAATAGGTATCTACTTTATATTCATTTCTCTCCCTGATTCACCCAAAGGAGACTTCGGCTTTGGAAGTCTTCTGCTCCCGGCAGCCTTGATCGCTGCTTTCATAGCCTACCGCCGCATCCTTGCCGACGAGAAACTGCTGAAATCCTACGACCGTCTACGCTGAAAAGCGTAGACTTTTTTTTTCGCCTGAAAATCATTAAACTCAAATTCATTATCACTATGACTAATTACTCACGGCTTCTTCTTGGAGCAGCCACAGCCATGCTTGTAGCATCTACAGTGTCGGCTGCCAAGCCCAAGACGCCNCCTGCACCGCGCGACTGCATCACGCATCTCACATTCGACAAGTCGGTCGTCGACTTCGACAACGTGAAGAAAATGCAGGCTACCAACCGCATCAACCGTGCTGCCGACACAATCTCGTTCTGCCCGGGACTGCGTGGAAACGCCCTTGACCTCACCGACGATGTAGCGAACCGCATACCCGTTGTGCTCAATCAGGAACAGACACCCGACTACGGTAAGTCATTCGCTTTCTCTGTGTGGGTGCAGACAAAACCAGGAGCGCGCCAGGGTACACCCATATTCGCCAACAAACGAAACTACCGCCCCAACCTCGAAGTGCACCGCGAGTACCGCAATATCTGCGACGAGGATGTGTTTCCCGACCAGAGCAAAACGCCCGGCATACTTCTCGGCACAACCGATCTCGGAGGATGGTATCTGCATCTCTGCGACAGCACCACATGGTACTCCTACACTCCCACAGCCGAACGCCAGCGCATCAACGACGGGCGATGGCACAACATCACAGCGAGCGTTGATCTCGACAACAACGAGATGTGGCTCTATTTCGATGGTGAGAATGTGGCGGTATACAACATGCCGGAGCTTAAACACGTAAAAGGACTTTTCCCGACATTTGTCGGTGGATGCGACGAGTACACCGAACGCGCCCATAACTATTCACGTGGCGAACGTAGTGCTTTCAACGGTCGCATCGACGAAGTGAAGATATGGGATCGCGCCGTCAGTGCCGATGAGGTGGCCGCCGAATACGCTCAGTATTTCCCCGAGGCAGCCGCAGCTGCCGAGGAGCTGCCTATCGACCGTCTCAGGGTGCAGGTGTGGAATATATGGCACGGTGGNGGACGATTTGGTGAGCACGTGGGCATAGCCCGNACTGCCGAGGTGCTGAAGAACGCAAACGCCGATCTGATCGCACTTGTCGAGGCCTACGGTGGTGGAGCCGTACTTGCCGACTCACTCGCCTACCACTACTACCTCCTGAGCGACAATCTCGCAATATTGAGCCGATACCCTATCGCCGAGACAATCAAGCTCTACAAGCCTCAGAAATCNGGCGGTATTAAAGTTAATCTTCCCGCAGGCAAGCAGCTGGCGTTCTTCGATATCTGGCTCGACTGGCACTGGGAGACGGACACTATACGCTCCAACGACATCAAAGCCATTGCACCTGTACTCGCCGAGTACGCTGCTAACGCCGACAACGTCCCCGTCATAGCCGCAGGCGACTTCAATTCAGGCACGCATCTCGACAAGTTCGGTTACCGCGTCTATGGTGAGAAGCGCATCGACAATCCCGCCATCTCGTGGCCATCTAAAGTTATGGTCGACGATTTAGGCTTCATTGATAGCTTCCGTCAGCTTTACCCCGATTCCGAACTTTATCCCGGTTCGACATGGACACCGCTTTACAACGGTGTGCGCAAACCCGTGCCCAATCGTGTCGATTTCATCTATTACAAGGGAGATGACCTTATCCCTTATTTCACCGAAACATTCGCCCATCANGGCGTGGCATGGCCGTCGGATCACGCATCAGTCATCACCGACTTCTTTGTGAAATAACCGCAGGAAACAAAATGCAACGTAGGGGGACGCACGGTTTTCGTGCGTCCTGCTTATTTTCAAGAATNCCGAAGAGGCAATATCATAGATGCCTTTTCANANAGAGTAGGGACGCACGGCTCGTGCGTCCTCCTGATTATCAGCGTGCAAAGCACGCGATTTCTGTAGTAACCGCGCCTGTCAGGGCGCGGCCATGCAACACTCCACATNACTGAGCACGCATAGCGTGCGACTTATACTTCGCCCACTCCATCCAGGCTATATGCTTATTTGAACCGCAACGTACAGCCCGTGCACCCCTATTATCACATCAAGCATTTAAAAATCAGAAGGCGCCTCCGGATTTCTCCGGGAGCGCCTTCTTCCGATATTGAGAGGGGATTAAAAGCGTCCTCGTCCACCGCCGAAACCTCCACCGGGAGGAGGACCCATCGGGCGTCCGCCGGGACCACCGGGGCCTCCGAAACCTTCATTGGCACCCTTAGGTTTATTCTTGCCGAAGGTGTTGAAGCGGTAGGTGAATGTCACCATGAAGTAGCGGGTAAGTGAGTTGTACTCGGTATCATCGATGTAGTTTGCTGTCACATTACGCTGTACATTCTGGTTCTGCTGCAGCAGGTCATAGACCTTCACGGCAATTGTTGCCGACTTGCCGGCGAGGAACTGGTAGGCGATCTGCGCGTTCCACATCCAGTAGTTCTGATCATATCCATTGGTGTAGCCAGATGACCCATTGTAGTTGAGATCGGTGCTCAGCACAAGACCGAACTTAGCATACCAAGTGCCGTTGAACGACGCACCATAGTTATGGATCAGCATATTGCTGTTGGTCAGGTTCAAAGTGTTCCAGGTCTTCTGCAGACGGTAGTTGGGACGGAACGACAACTCGAGCGAAGTCGGACGGAATGCGATCGAAGGACTCTCGGCAAGCATGAGTGAGCGCGAGGTATTCTTCTGTGCGAGTCCTCCCTGCGACTGCTGGAAGCCTACATTCTGATTGAAGTTGGTGAAAATGTGGTTGCTGAACTGCCAATTCTTGTTGCGGAAAGGCATCGAAAACATATTCATCAGTCGACCGCTCCACACTCCGTTCACATTCTGGTAGGTTGTGCTGCGTCCACCGGTGGTAAGATCATAATCCGTACGCGACACGATCGAGTTCTGAGTCATAGAGAAATCACCCATCACCATAATCGAGCGCTGGCTCTCGGCGTTGAAATCCTGAAAACGGATATTCATGCCGTGGTTGAACGACGGGCTCAGATTAGGATTACCCTGAATGATATTCATGGGATCCGATGTATCGGCTACGGGCTGCAACTGGCGCATCGAAGGTGTGTTTGAGCGTCCGTTGTACATGATCTGGAGCGAACGGTTATTTGCCCATTTGTAACGGTAGCGCAGGAACGGTGCGAAATTCCAGTACCATTTCTCCGGAATAGATGCCTTGGATCCGGTAAGCTCACGTCCCTTCGACATCTGGGGAACCAATGAAAGTCCCACTTCGAAATTGGTGCGGGCATTTACTTTTTTATAACCGGCACGTATATCCTGATTGAAGTAATCATAGCGGTATTGGCTCGAAAGATCATCCATAGGTACTATTCCGCTCTGACCCCATATCGGCTGCGGTACCTGATAGATAGTGCCGTTAAGTATATAATCCCAGAATAAGTCGCCGCTCATAGATTCGGCATTGAGCTGTGTTACGAACTTGTCCGCATTGTTCCAGCGCATCGATGCACTGTAGGCAAATGTAAGGAAGTTTCCGTTCTTTGCATCACCTATAGGTTCTGTCCAGCTGACGCGGCCGTTCACCGAGTTATTCCAGGTGTGGTTTTTAGTGTATTGTTCGTATGATTCCCAGTCCTGGGCATCCTCTTCAGTCATCTCATACAGATACTTGTAATAGCTGTAGTCGGTGGAATTCTCATGAACGTTACTCATCGAGTAGTTAGCGAACACTGAGAACGAACGGCCACGTTTCTGCCTGAAGTTATGATTGTAAATAAATCGACCTCCGACTTCATAGGAATCTCCATCTGAAAGCATGCGGCTAAGGCTCTCGTTCTTTCCACCGGTATGGCTGAAATTCTCCTGCCACGAATCATTGGTATTGTAAGAAAAACGGGGACGGAAATCTACACTATTAAACGAATCAGGCTTCCACTCCACACGGAAATCGGCACGCAGATTATGTCCCTTGTCGGTAGCATCATTCAGCGAACTTGAGGTATATGAATCTTCATCAAGCAGATATTCACGGTTCTGGCGTGTACGCGTGTTACGGTCACTGTGGCTATACATCACATTACCGCCGAATCTGATGATTTCTTCCTTACCCACGTTGAAGTTAAGACCGAAAGCCTGCGAGTTGTTGATACCGCGGCTACCTCCGAATCGCTGGAAGCGGTTACCGTTACTGTCGGTGAAACCAAGCTCATTGATGTTGTTGGCATTTCCGAGAAGTGTGATCTGATTACCATCCCAGAAACGGTTAAGGTTGAAGTTCACCGTATAGCGGTCATCGGTGCCGTAGCCGGCGAGTACTGTACCGAAATACCCCTTCTGCATGCCCTTCTTCACTGTCAGGTTGATCACCGTCTCGTCATCACCGTCGTCCACGCCGGTCATGCGTGCGAGTTCGCTCTTGCGGTCAACGACCTGAAGCTTATCAACCATATCCACCGGAAGGTTCTTCGAAGCCACCTTCGGGTCATCGCTGAAAAACTCCTTACCGTCGACAAGGATTTTGGAGACCGTTTTACCATTCGCTGTGATGGCACCGTCGTCACCCACCTCAACGCCGGGCAGACGCTTCAGCAGATCCTCCACAACCGCATTAGGCTGAGTTGTATAGCTGTTGGCATTGTACTCCACCGTGTCCTGCATCACCTTGATAGGCGTTTGCACGCCGGTCACAGTTGCCTCGGCAAGCAGGATTGAACTTTCAGTCATCACGACTTCCACGTCCTTCACATTGGCACCCTTCACCGTCACATTCACAAAGGCTTTATCATAGCCCAGATAGGTAGCTTCGATGATATACTTGCCGTTTTTTACATCTTGGAACTCAAAGGCGCCGTTCACATCGGCTGCAGCGCCCTTATAGAACGTGCTGTCCTTAGCCTGAAGCAGGCGCACCGTAGCCTCCGGCATTCCGCTCTTGTCGGCCGAATCCACCACCTTGCCCTTAACGCTGTAGGCCATTGCGGGCAGACCGGCGATCAGCATTGCCGCCAGAATCCACAGGCGGGTTAACGATTTTACTGTTACTGACATTTTATAGCTTGGTTATATATTTTTCTCTGAAAATCAACTGCATCGAGATCACGCCGGCACTTAATCCACAGCTTTGCCAAGGCACATTCTCTCCCTACCGGTAACCCGCAGGTAATCGGCTATTCATGATAAGGTGTAATGCAGCTTATCCCCTTCCCGGGATCACAACACAATCACTACTTTTTNTCCTCCTGACGAGGTAGCTTGTGATGCGGCNCCTCCCCTGCTTTCAGACGCTTATGCTTNTCCATAAGTCCGCGGCTGAACTTCCAGTCGGCATTCTTCAACTTGAAAAGTTGTTCAGGAGTGAGCACCTTCTTAAATTCCTTATAAGCATTCATCTCTATCGCAGCTTCTTTCTGCTTCTGCTCAAAGAGAATCTGAGAGGCCTTCTCATAGTCAGCTTCTGTAGCNTTATCACCCTTTTCACGGATCTCATGCTCCATTTCACGGGCGTTACGGTTCACTTCACCACACTCATCTTCCATGCGGTCCATGATTTTGAAAAACTCTTCCTTTTGGTTATCCTTCAGGCCGAGCTCTTTTACCATGAACTTGTGTTTGAACTCACGCACCTCNTTAAGCCACTTTTCGAAATTCTCCTTGCCTCCTTNGGGCTTGCCNNCACGGTTCTGNGCCACTGCTGGCAAAGCCATCACCACAGCAATTAAAACAAGTTTAAAAGCCTTCATAAAACCTTTTTTACCTTAGAAATTCTACCTTAAAAATCATCAAGTTCCGAAGCGTCAAAACCTGCCGACCACATTTCATCGAGCAGTTCGCTGTCGTTAATATCATTGCCCAGATAGTCGTCCACAAACTCCTGATTGCTCAGAGCAGCAAGCATAACCGGATTACGGTCAATGCGCATGTCAAGCGTATCCACCTGACCCATGATGCCAAACATTTTGGTCATGCAGAATACCCCCGCAAACATTGCCGCCATATACACATACGGCCTGACACGCGTCCAGAGCGTACGCTTCTGGCNGGCATACGCCTTCTGCGGAGCCTCGGCTTCAAGATTTAGCGGAAGCATCCCNTCCATGCGCGAGGNAAAGTCAGCAAAATATCCCTCCGGCACAGTCATGCCGTCGTTTCTGCCAACACGCTCAAGCACCTCCGGAAGTTTCTCCTTAGTACCCTTGTTATTGAATATATTATTATTTCCCACTNTTTCGCTGTTTTATCAATTACAAAGCCCCTAATCCTGAAGCTTACATACTATAGACTAACACAACCCCTACAAGTTTAATCCCCTACTTAATTTTTTTTCACATTCCTCACTTATTCCTTCCATTCAATACCATATACGGCACTACAAGTATAATGTAAATCCACTNNTCCACGTATTTTTTTCCACTCTCTCATAACATTGAAAGNTANAATCACCATCTANTCTCNNTCTCAGGCAACCGTAAAATGGANTACCGGCATACATTCACGAGTCCTGACTCCATTAGTCTCCACTCAAGGNGAATCCCTCACATGNAAGCNCAAATATCGCACAAAAAAGACAGGCGATCTCCATTGGAAGACCGCCTGTCAAATTATGCGTCCTAANATTAGATACCTGCGAGTTTGAAGCGAACGGGGAGNGTGAACCAAACGTTCACNTTCTGACCATTCATCTTACCGGGGATGAACTTAGGCAGAGTCTTCACGACGCGCACAGCCTCTTTGTCGAGGTCGGGGTCCTTCGAACGTACTACCTTAACTTCACCTACTGAACCGTCCTTAGTCACAACGAACTGAAGTACGACCTGACCCTGGATACCATTCTCCTGAGCCATTGCCGGATACTTGATGTTCTTGCTGACGTATGCAAGAAGTTCAGCATCGCCACCGGGGAACTGGGGCATCTGCTCCACAGCCGTNAACACCTGATTGTCTTCTACCGGAGCTTTCTCCTCAACGATGATCTCGTCCTTGTGCTCGCGCACGACATTGATATCGTCAGTACCCTGGTCGAAGTCGGTGTTACCGAGTGCGGTTGTTGTTTCCTGAAGCTCATCCTGGCTCTTGATTTCCTCNGTTACCTCCTCATCGTCCACGATAGCGATCTCAGTCACCTTCATGGTATTGAGGATTTCCTCAGGAAGAGCCTCGGGCTGCTGCTCCTCCACACGCTGCAGTTCCTCAACCTCTTCAGGNTCTTCGGTTTCTGAAGCGAGCTCAGCGAGAGTCTGCTCGATAGTGTCTTCGGGCTTAGCCTCAGGCTTCGGGAGCTTGTCNATGATGAATGACAGCGCGAATACTGCACAGATGAAGAGAATAACCACAACCATTGATTTGTTGTGACGAGCGTCGCTCGTGGCACGGAGCTGATAAGCACCGAAATCCTTATTCTTTCCTTCAAAGATTATGTCGCGCCATTCTTTTGATGAAAGATCTACGTCTTTAGCCATTGTCTTGTGTCTTTATCGGTAAATAAATAGATCTGTCTATCACTTCTTGATGTTGGCAAGGCCCTGAGCAGTGCGGTAACCAAAGATCATCATCGAGTCGAGGTGATTCATCTGGTCGATCTGATAACGCGAGATCTGGTTGATCTGCATCTCGTCGAGCGCGGTGATCACACTTTCCCACGAAGCATCGGGGGTAGCCTTGATGATTACAACGGGACGGGTAAGAGTTGAGTCGTTACGTATTTCACGTGCGATCTTCTGATACTCATCCTCAGTGATCTCTTTGTTACGCCACTTCACTTTCTGCTCCTCAATGCGCTCAAGCACCTTCTCGTTCTTGTCGTGAAGGATCTTGCGGATGCCCTGGGGAACTTTATTCTCATTGCCGAGGAACTGGGTGGCAGCCAGATTTGACTGTACGCCCTGTGCATCGTTGACCTTGTTGACATCTACACCTTCCTGAAGCACGGGCTTACCTTCGTAGTAGTAAACCACGGTTCCGGCATCAGCCTTCACCTCGCCGTTNGCATTACGCTCGGCATCGATGATCAGTGTAACGGCCTCGGAGTCCTTCGCTTTGTTCATCTCAGCCTTTTCAACCTTCTCNTTNGACGGGAGGGCGATGTTAAGGGTCTGAGATTTGATCATGGTCGTACAAAGCATGAAGAACGTGATCAGAAGCATGTTCATATCCACCATGGGGGTGAAGTCCACATGGATAGCCATCTTCTTCTGGGCTCCTTTTTTCTTTTTGCCCTTGTCTGATTGTTCTATCTGTGCCATGGCGGGTTAGTCATTTTCTGTTTTGAGTGCGGTCATCACGCTAAAACGGTTCATCTTGATCGTCTGAAGATCATTCAGGATCTGATGCATCGTTTCATACTTGGTGTCCTTGTCGGCTTTCACTGCGATACCCTCACCGCTCTTGATTGCGTCAGAGAGCTGGGGGTTACCGGAATTGTTGATTGCACGCATCCAGATACGGAACTCATTGGTGATCTCCTTTGAGCCGTCGGCATTAGTGAAGACGATCTCGTCCATCGGAATACCGATGTTGGGATTCTTGGAAGGATCCTGATACTCGTCCTGCTTCTCAACCTTGAGCTGGAGGAACTCATGCATCTGTGCCAAAGGCACACCGACGCTATTGAGTTCGGCAAACTTATCGAGATCCGATGAGGTTATGCCGGTGCTTTTGCCTGTATACTTCTCATATTCGGTGGCCGCGTTCTGAAGTGCTGCACGCTTCACGGCCTTTGTGCCCCAGATGTCGGCGTTCTCCTCATCAGATGCNCCGGCAATGCTCATGAAAATATGAGCCTTTTCTTTGCCGTCGGCACCCTGAGTAGTACCTACGAGGATCGTAGCGACATTCTCAATGGGCACTTTCTTTTCCTGTACCGACGAAGGGGTGATCACTGTCACCGGCTCCTTGGCAAGGAACGTAGAGGTCAACATGAAGAAAGTAAGCAAAAGAACCGTCACGTCACTCATCGCGGTCATGTCGATGAGGGTGCTCTTTCTTTTTGGTTTTACTTTTCCCATATTTTACCTTTTGTTTAAAGAGTTGTTAGGTAGTTCTTTAATCGCTGGATAAAACAGGGATCAGTGGGTAGCTGCGAAAGACTGTACGATTGAGTAGCCGATCTCGTCGATGGCATACGTCATGTTGTCAATCTTGTTGGTGTAGAAGTTGTAGGAGATTACAGCGAATGCACCGGTTGCGATACCGAAGGCGGTGTTCACAAGTGCCTCAGAAATACCTTTCGAGAGCACGCTTGAGTCAGGAGCACCCGAAGCACCGAGAGCCTGGAACGACTTGATCATACCGATCACAGTACCGAGAAGACCTACGAGAGTACCGAGAGTGGTGAGGGTAGCAACGATGGGGAGGTTCTGCTGAAGTGAAGGCATCTCCATTGCGGTAGCCTCTTCAACCTCTTTCTGAAGAGTAGCAACTTTCTGCTCCTTGGTGAGAACGGTGTTCTTGTCCATCTCCTCGTAGCGTACGAGAGCGGCTGCAACAACTGCTGCTACTGAACCTTTCTGCTGCTTGCAGAGCTCCTGAGCCTTAGCGATGTTGTTGGTAGCGAGGCAAGATTTGATATCCTTGACGAACTTGGTGATGTTGCCCTTACCCTTAGCGCTCGAGAGAGCGATGTAACGCTCTACTGAAAGAACGATAACGGTGAGGAAGAGGGTCTGAAGAACAGGCACGATGATACCGCCCATGTAGATGGTACCGATAAGGTCTGTCGGGTTGGCCTTCACGTCAGCAAATGCCATCGAAGTGATGCCATCGGCGTTCTCAAGCTCGAAGTGGCTCGGGTGACCGAAGAAGAAAAGGAAGAGACATACAGCTACAATGAAGCAGGCAATGATCACCAAAAAGGCGTTCTTGATGCCGCGGACGTTGTGGCCGGCGTTAACTGCCTTAGCAGTCTGTTGGGGCTTGGTAGCTTCCATAATTGTTTGAAAACTTTTTAGTTATTATGATGATTGATTTTATATAGATTACTTCATTGATTGGTCGAAACAACACCGCTTCGATTTCATCGCACAAGTCTAACCGCAAAAATATTATTATTTTTCGTTAGCACAAAATTTTTCGGACATCAATTTATACTGTTTTACAACACGTATACTTTTTTTTCAATATTTTTCACAAGCAAATGACTTACATTCTATATTGTAATGATTAAAGTTTTGCACATTATAACTTCACTGTGCCACAATCTTAATTATATTATATAACTTTGACACGCCGATCGGAGATCACACCACGGCACAAAACTGACCATACACTACGAAATGCCAGAATTTAATCAGCGCTCAGGAAACTTCCGAAACGAAAAGCCAAGGCACAATCCTGCCGCCGACACCGACGGACGCATGGTGCCACGCGACACCGAACTCGAGCAGACCGTGCTCGGAGCAATCATGCTCGAGCGCGACGCATATACTAATGTCTGCGACATACTCAAACCTGAAAGTTTCTACGAACCTGCGCATCAGAAGATCTACTCGGCGGTTCAGCAGCTTGGTATGCGCCAGCAACCCATCGACATGCTCACCGTCACCGAGCAGCTGCGTCTCGACGGCAACATCGAGGCGGCTGGCGGACCGGTATATATCGCTCAGCTTACTTCGCGCGTACTCTCAGGTCCGAATGTCGAATACCACGCACGCATCGTCGCACAGAAGTATCTTGCACGAGAACTTATCAGCTTTGCATCGACCATCGAGGGAAAAGCTTTCGATGAGACAAACGATGTCGACGATCTACTTCAGGAAGCCGAAGGAAAGCTCTTCGAAATTTCGCAGCGCAACGTCAAGAAGGATGTCACGCAAATCGATCCTGTCATCAAACAGGCAATTGAGCAGATCGAAGCTGCCTCCAACCGCACGACCGGCCTATCGGGACTTGAGACCGGCTACACCGAGATCGACAAAATCACTTCAGGCTGGCAGGCATCTGACCTTATTATTATTGCTGCCCGCCCTGCCATGGGTAAAACTGCGTTTGTCCTCTCGATGGCAAAAAACATGGCGGTCGACTACAACACACCCGTCGCCATATTCTCTCTTGAGATGTCCAACGTCCAGCTTGTCAACCGTCTTATAAGTAATGTGTGCGAGCTTCCGGGCGAAGTCATCAAGAGCGGACAGCTAAGTCAGCCTGAGTGGGATCAGCTCATGACGCGCATAAAGCGCCTTTATAGCGCCCCGCTCTACATCGACGACACCGCCGCCCTCTCCATCTTCGAGCTTCGCACAAAGGCACGCCGTCTTGTGCGCGAGCACGACATTAAAATCATAATCATCGACTATCTTCAGCTCATGAACGCATCGGGTATGCGCTTCGGAAGCCGAGAGCAGGAGGTGAGCATGATTTCCCGCTCACTCAAGCAGCTCGCCAAAGAGCTCAACATCCCCATCATCGCCCTCTCACAGCTCAACCGATCGGTAGAGTCACGCGGCACTGGCAACGAGGGAAAACGCCCACAACTCAGCGACCTCCGTGAGAGTGGTGCCATCGAGCAGGATGCCGACCTTGTATGTTTCATACACCGTCCGGAGTATTACCTGCACTCCGACGTTGATTCCGAAGGACGCGACATACGCGGTCTTGCCGAATTTCAGATTGCCAAGCACCGTAGTGGTAAAGTCGCCGACGTCGATCTGCGCTTCCGCTCCAAATTCGCCCGTTTCGAAAACTGGTCCGACGCATCGGTATCAGCCTTCGACGGAGGAGGCATGCGCACCTCTGTCGGTTCAAGCATGAATCTTCCCGACTCCCCATCAGCATCTCCATTCGGTTCGCCGTCCGATATAACCTCAGGTCCGGCCGAACCTACTCCATTCTGACGCCCGACAGTTTCCCAAGCCTTCCCGCCACCCCGGTCAGCAGCGACCGGGGCATCGACAGCACATAGCTGCATTCCATCCCCATCTCCTGGCTTACAGCC
>JAAVGC010000023.1 GCA_014800445.1 Bacteroidales bacterium
AGCAGACTGCAATCTCGATTATCGAGGTACTTATCATCAAGAACAAGGCATAATAGGTCACTTCCTGTTGCTATAACTATGTAATGTACCATCACATAGAGCAGGAGGCTGAATCATAAACACCTTTTCAAATGGAGTAGGGGCGTGCGGTTCGTGCGTCCCCTCTTGATTTCAATAAGCTACACAGAGCGAGCGTTCTGAAAGGCACTACAAAAAAATCCGGTTAGCTCTTTTTGAGGGCTAACCGGATTTTTCAGAATTACGCGTGGCAGCTGAATGTGGTAATTGTAAACGTGGAAAATAATTACCTTACGTGTATGTTATGTGTTGCCTTCGCGTTAGTCTGTGTAAATTTATTTGTGTCTCAGATCTTACTGAGCTGTTCGGGAGTCGGATTTACAGCGATGATACGTCCCTCCGGGTCAATCAGAAATGATTTAACTTTATCTGAAAGCTGGAAGTTCTCTACTACAAACGCAGCCTTTTCGCCGACGAGATTATACTGATTGGCTCGATCCAGTCGATCGCGTTTCACGATTTCTTCAAACATTCGTGCATTTGAATCAAGGTTTACACCTATCATTGCGATCTTTTGCTCTGCCGATGATGACAAGCGGGAGTCAAACCAATGCTGATATTGATTCATAGCTAGCCGGGAATCAGCCTGAGAGCTATTCCAGAACGAGAGAATGACATAACTCCCGCGGAGTGCAGAGAGTGATGCAGCGTCTTCCGAATCATCATTGCCTACTGAAAGCGCCGGAGCCATATAACCAACAGCAGGAGCGGTTACTCTCTGTGTGAAAGCTGAGGAGGCGAGCAGTAAAGCAAAGAACCCGACAATCCCAAAGATTGTTCTCTTCATTATATTCAGTTTAGTGAGTTGTTTTTATTAGACGATTGTGACACTTTATCAGTGTTACTGAATTTGTCACTACTGTGATCTTTTTGTAACTATAACGTCACAAAGATGCGGTTTTGTTTACTCTCATCCAAAAAAAATCGGATTTTTGCGAGGTGATTTATTGCTCGACCTCCTTGAAAGTCCCTTGTAGCGGTCGTTTCAGCCAATTGTTAAATATTGTTTAGCGATTACATTAGCTCTCTTTAGCCCCTAAATTTTCGCGTTCTCGTCGCTCTCCAGATCCCCATACCTGTAATACAAAAAAAAGAGTTGCCCTGCATCACGCAGCGCAACCCTCAACACCTAATGTTTCTTATGAATATTAAAGCGGTTTGATTTTCACATTCTTGAACCACACTTCATCCCCGTGATCCTGAAGCAGGATGTGTCCCTTCTTAGCGTTGCCAAAATTGGGCCAGTCGCGATACTTGCTGTAAGCCACAAGAGCATTCCATTCAGCATTATCGCGCTCATATTCAATCACCTTCTCACCGTTGAGCCAGTGTTCCACATGATTGCCGTTGACAAACACCACGGCCGTATTCCAGTCTTCCTTGTGCATCGGTTTGCTCTCAGGAGCAGGGATCAGGTCGTAGAGCGATGCACAGGTGCGGTTACCCTTCACACCCAGTTTTGCATCGGGGTGCAGATCATCATCGAGTACCTGAAACTCGCAGCCGATAGCCGATCCCTCACCTTTGTTCATATCGGGATCCACAAAGTATTTGATACCGCTGTTAGCTCCCGGGGTAATCTTGAAATCAACCGAGAGGACGAAGTCGCCGTATTGGTCGGTAGTCACGATATCGCCACCGTTGGCCGATTCGGCACCGTCCGACTTTATCACCTTTAGGATACCGTTGTCAACGACCCATCCATTTTCCGGAAACTTGTCAAGTTTGGCTCCACGCCATCCTTCGGTAGTTTTACCGTCCCAAAGTAGTTTCCATCCTTCAGCAATATCTTCNTCCGACAGCGTGTTGTCTGGCAGACCTTGTGACGGGAAGGAGGGAAACACTTTGACCGTTTCGGCGNNTGCCGANTCGCAGCAGCTNTGTTGCTGGCNGTTGTNTGCGCANGACGCTGCAAGCACAGCGAGAGGNAGAAGCAGATATGTTTTCTTCATAANGTCGGGANANCNNTTCGTTATACCATCTTGTAGTATTGATCCCAGCCCTTGCGCGGTGGTGTGCCTGTGAGCATAGCGTTGGCGAAGGCGTTGTTTGTGATCTGCTTTGTGCGGGGATCAAAGAACAGCTGTGTGTTGAGGCGCTGTGCAAGCACACCCAGACAGAACACCTGACTCAGAACGCCGTTGATCTCAAATGGCGAGCGGGTCTTTTCCTTACCCTGGCAGGCGAGCAGGAAGTTCTCAAAATGGTTCGACGGGCTTTTTGGTACTTCCGGAAGCTTGTCGGCCATCTCCTTAGCTTTCTCCTCAGGGATGATGCTGAGAGTGCTGCCGTGGCTGCCACCCTTGAAAATAAGATCCTTNGAGTAGATGATCTTGCCGGGACGAAGTTTTGCAGCCGGACCGTCGTTGAATCCCGAGGCCGGTACGTCGGCAGTGGCTACATCGCCGCCATAGCCTGCCGGAAGCGGCGGAAGGTTGTCAAGGCCGTCATACCAGGTCACATCTACCGGAGGCATACTGCCGCGGGCGGGGAAACGGAAAAGGATGGTCGACGAGTAGGGGAAGAAGTAGTCATTGTGACCGTTGGCATACAGCATATTCACCTCGTAGGGGAGACCTAATTCAAGGAACTCGTGTGCTGTGTCGAGGATATGCGCACCCCAGTCGCCGAGGGCGCCCATGCCGAAGTCATACCAGCAGCGCCACTGACCGCGATGGAAGTCATCATGATAGTCATGGTGTTGGGCTGTACCGAGCCAGGTGTTCCAGTCGAGGTCGGGCGGGAGCTGTTGGCCGGCGGGGAAGCGGTCCATGTTGCTGTCCCAGCTGTGCCAGCGGCGCGCATCGTTCATGTGGGCGGTTATGGCGGTCACATCCTTGATTATACCGGCGTCTTTCCATGCCTTGAACTGGAAATAATTGGCATCCGAGTGTCCCTGATTACCCACCTGAGTGGCTTGGTTGGGGCGGTTTTTGGCCGCCTGCATCAGCAGTTCGGCCTCATGGAAAGTTCTGGCGAGTGGTTTTTCCACATACACGTGTTTACCCTCCGACAGAGCGAGCATGCTGATAGGGAAGTGAGAGAAATCGGGCGTAGCGATCGCAACAGCGTCAAAGGTGTTNCCGGCTTCGTCAAACATCTTGCGGAAATCCTTGAAACGCTTTGCGTTCGGATACATCGACAGTACCTTCTGCGTGTGTTCGGCACCGAGATCCACATCGCAGAGAGCCACGACATCTACCATGCCTGTCTTGGCGAACTCGCCTATGATCTGTTCGCCTCGGTTGCCTATGCCCACATAGGCTATTTTTACTTTTTCCCCTTTGGGAGTCTTCGGGGTATCGGCGGCTGCGGCCATTCCGGCAGCTTTGGCCATCATGTCAGCTCCGCCTATAGCCATTCCGACTGATGCGAGAGAGACGTTTCTGAGAAACTCACGTCTGGTGGTTGCCATGGTGTTGATTGGTTTTATGGTTTTATCTTTTGGGTTACTGCTTCGGATCCAGCACGACCACGCGGTAGTTGTTCTGATCCATCAGGCGTTTCATGAAGTCCTTGACATCTTCGGGAGTCAGTGACTGGTAGAGCTCAATGGCTCCGTCGACCGTCACGATACCNGGGAATTCCTCACCGAGTGCNATGGCACTGAGCCATGGCTCGTTTCTTTCCATAGCTTCTTTGGCGCTCTTGATCATATACTCGATTACGTTGGAGAATTCCTCCTGAGTGATATTCGACTGCATGTCGTCAAACTGTCCGGCGATGTGCGCGAGCACCTCATCCTTCATTTCCGGCTTCATGGGGAACGCCGACTGTATCACCGCGTTCGACTTTCCGTAGGGTGAGAGCGAGCCTGAAGCTGAGATTGAGTAAACGGCGCCCATCTCCTCGCGCACAGTCGAGATAAGGCGTTTGCTCAATATCTGTCCGGCTATGGATGCAAGAGCGCGGTCGCGCATGTTGCAGGGGAGGTCGGCACTTGCCACGATAGCGACAAACGTCTGGGGAGTCTGCATTTCCATCTGTTCGATGATAGTGGCGGCTCCTTTGGTGATGTCAAGCGACGGCACATCGGTCACCGGAGCGGCTTTCGACTGTGATTGCGTCGACGGAAGCACTGCAAGGTACTTTTCGGCAAGCTCCTTCATCTGCTCCTCATTGATGTTGCCCACAAACACAAATGTGAAGTCGGCCGCATCTGCTGTCATTGAGCGCAGGATTTCAAGGATTGCTTCGCGTGAGGCACTTTCTGCTATCTCGGTGGTGATGATGCCGCGGCGCGGATCATTGTATATCGACTTTGTCAACAGTTCCGAGAACTGATAGTTCGGCGTAGCCTCCTGATTGGCAAGCATGGATTTCAGAGCCTGAATCAACGAGTCGTATTCTTTCTCGTCGATCGACGGGCAAGTGAACATATTGTAGAGCACCTCCATCAACACCGGAAGATCTTTTGTGGTAGACGACCCCGTGATTTCGCGGCTATAGGCTGAAATATTCGGATTATAGCTGATCTTCTTGCCCGAAAGATACTTCTCGGTGTCGCTCGATGTGTAGTCACCGAAACCGAGCTTGTCCATAGCGTAGGGCATCACNATCAGGTCGGCNGCNTTAGTTGCCGGTATTCCTGCTGCATAGCCGCCGGTGGCAACTGCCTTCATCACGATCTGGTCATCCTTGAATTTTGTGGGCTTGATTATAACCTTTACGCCGTTTGAAAGCGTCCACTCCGTGGCATCCCATTCTGTAAGCTGTTTCGTCGAAACGACCTTGCCCGGGGCGGGGAGGTTGTTCACAAAGGGATCTTCGCGGCTTTGATCCGTGTACGGCTGGATATCCTCTTTGTCCACTGCGGCCATTGCNTCGGCAAGTTGCTGTTCNGTCGGCACTGTGTAGCCTTCNGCNTCAGGCACGAGCACCATCACTATGCGGTTGTCGTCGGTCACCATCTCCTTGAGAGTGCCGTTGATGGCGGCCAGGGGAAGCTGCGGTACCATGAACTGCGCAAACTGCCATTCCGATTCGATGCCAGGGGCTGCTTCACCGTCGATGAAGTGACGTACATATTCGCGTACATACTTGCCTGACTCCACATTGGCGCGGTCGTTGTAGGCCGTTTCAAGTGTCGACATGTATTCAGCCTTTGCGCGCTCATACTCGCTTGCGGTTATTCCACCGTTTGCGGCACGGAGCAGTTCGCGGTAGATGGCCGACAGAGCCGCCGGAATGTCATTGCCTTTAGGGAGTGCCGAAATCTCAAGTGCATCTTTGGTTTTGGCAAGAAGGAAGTTTCCGTAGCTGGCGCTTGCGACGGCAAACGGAGCGTCGGGTTGCGAGGCGATATCGTTAAGGCGTTCGTTGATCACATAGTCGATGACGTATGTTAGGAAGTTTGATGCAAGTTCTGCCTGNGTNCCTTTCAGNGCGTCGGGNAGNGCGTCCTGTTTGATCATNAGNTCGATNACNGGATTGCTNAGCTCCTTGTCNCTNCCTATNGCNTAGATTGTNCCNTTNGTGTCGGGNACNGGGAANTAGANNCGNTCNTTNACNATCTCAGGCATCTTGATCGTGGAGAATATTTTGGCGATCTTGCTTTCGATCTTATCCACGTCGATGTCACCCACCACGATTATACCCTGCTGGTCGGGGCGGTACCATGTCTCGTAGTAATCACGTATTTCCTGTGGTTTGAAATTATCGATTACCTCGATTGTACCTATCGGCAGACGGTAACCGTATTTGCTGTCGGGATAGATAGTGGGAAGCAGCTTCTCAAGAATGCGCATCTGACCCACCATGCTGCGGCGCCACTCCTCGTGAATCACGCCACGCTCCTTGTCGATTTCGGCAGCGTCGAGTGTAAGGCCGTCGGCCCAGTCATGCAGGATAAGAAGCACTGAGTCAACCACTCCTTCGCGGGCTATAGGCACATTGGAGATATTGTAGACGGTCTCGTCGATCGAGGTGTAGGCATTGAGATTGGCACCGAACTTCACGCCGTTGCCTTCAAGCCAGCTTATAAGTGAGTTACCCGGGAAATTGTCGGTNCCGTTGAANCACATGTGCTCCAGGAAGTGAGCCAGACCGCGCTGGTTATCCTCCTCGAGGATTGAGCCCACTTTCTGTGCTATATAAAAATCTGCTTGTCCTTTGGGCTTTTCGTTGTGGCGTATGTAATACGTTAGACCATTAGGCAAAGTGCCGTAGCGCACTTGAGGATCAAGTGGCATTTTGGGAAGATCCTGGGCGAATGATTGGGAGATACCGATGCAGATTGTCATCAGTAGCCNGATGATATTTCTTTTCATTTTGGTCTGGTCTATTTTAAGAATTATTATTCACAAAAATAGCAAATAAAATATATCGNCAATGCGAAAATGGCCATACTTTACATAAAAAATGGGGTATCGGTCATCACGACCGATACCCCNTGCAAATCTGATATNNTTTTTTTACCTTTAGTCGAGCAGAAGACCGTTCTTCTTAAACACCTTCTCGATCTTTTCGAGAGCGTAGGCGACCTGGTCTTTGGTGTGGGTAGCCATCAGGCTGAAACGTATGAGAGTGTCGTGGGGTGCCACTGCCGGTGAAACGACAGGGTTAACAAATACACCCTCGTCAAAGAGGTCGCGGGTGATGGTGAACGTCTTGAAATTGTCGCGGATGAANAGCGGGATGATCGGGGTTGAAGTATTACCGATCTCGCAACCCATCTGCTTGAATCCATCGAGTGCGAAGTGGGTGAGAGCCCAGAGCTGTTCCTGACGCTCAGGTTCGGCCTGCATGATTTCCAGAGCCTTNAGAGCTGCTGCGGTCGATGCGGGAGTGATCGATGCCGTGAAGATGTAGGAACGTGAGTGATGACGCAGGAAGTTGGTGATCTCCTTGTCAGTGGCGATGAAGCCGCCGAGTGAGGCAAATGACTTGGAGAAAGTTCCCATTACGAGATCAACCTTGTCGGTGACACCGAAGTGGTCGCANGTGCCGCGGCCTCCGCGACCGAACACGCCTATACCATGAGCCTCGTCAACCATGACGCTGGCATTGTATTTCTCTGCCAGACGTGTGATTTCAGGAAGATTGGCAACGTCGCCCTCCATCGAGAACACGCCGTCGGTCACAATAAGCTTCACCTTGTCGGGATCACATTTCTGAAGTTGCTTTTCAAGCGACTCCATGTCGTTGTGNTTGTACTTCAGCGACTGTGAGAACGACAGGCGGCGTCCCTCGATGATCGAGGCATGATCCTGTTCGTCCCAGAGTATGTAATCCTCGCGTCCGGTGAGTGCCGACACAACTCCGAGGTTTACCCCAAAACCGGTGGAGTAGATCATCACATCCTCCTTGCCTATATATTCGGCTATGGCATGTTCGAGTTTCTTGTGAAGGTCGAGCGTACCGTTGAGAAAAGGTGAGCCGGCGCAGCCGGTACCGTATTTCTTTGTGGCCTCGATTGCAGCCTCCTTGATACGCGGGTCATTCACAAGACCTGTGTAGCAGTTGGAGCCGAACATCAGTACCTTTTTCCCATTGATAAGCACTTCAGGATCTTGCTCGCTGGAGATGGCGCGGAAATAGGGGTAAATACCCGCTGCCATAGCCTCTTGAGGGGCAGTGTATTGGGCAAGCTTGTTTTGCAGGAGTTTGGTCTTAGCCATTGGGTCTTCCTTGGGGATGTCTATGTCGTTTTGTGAAGCCGGCGGGAAGGTCGGCGTTATTTGTTGTCGGTGGTGATGACGGAGATGATGACAATTATCAGGCCTCAGTCTCGGGATCTACGAGATCAGGATCGATAATGATACGTCCGCAGTATTCGCACACGATAATCTTCTTGTGCATTCTGATCTCAAGCTGTTTCTGTGGCGGGATGCGGTTGAAGCAGCCACCGCAGGCATCACGCTGGATAGTAACCACGGCAAGACCGTTGCGTGCGTTCTGTCTTACGCGCTTAAATGCTTTAAGCGTGCGCTCGTCGATCGACGGCTCGAGGGCAAGTGCCTGGGCATTCAGTCGTTCCTCGTCAACTTTGGTCTCCGAGATTATCTGCTCGAGTTCTTTCTTCTTGTCGGCAAGTATGTGGTTGTGATCCTCAAGTTTATCCTGAGTTGCAGCGATTTCATTTTTGCGGGTGTCAATGATGCGTGCGAACTCATTGAGATGCTTCTCGGCAAGCTCTATTTCAAGAGTTTGGAACTCAATTTCTTTAGTCAGAAGATCATACTCGCGGTTGTTGCGCACATTGTCGAGTTGCTCCTTGTATTTTGCAATTTTCTCGCGAGCCTCCTCGATCTTTGCTTTCTCGGAAGCCGAGCGGCGCGTGAGGTCGTCGATTTCTCCCGAATAGTTGCGGATGCGTGTTTTAAGTCCTTCGATCTGGTCTTCCATGTCGCTCACTTCGAGGGGCAGTTCACCGCGAAGAAGTGTGATACGGTCGATTTCAGTGTTGATCGACTGAAGGCGATAGAGGGTCTTGAGACGCTCCTCCATGGTCAGTGACTCGCTTTTTGTCTTTTCAGCTGACATTTATTCTATAGATAGGTTATCGGGTTTTTTTCTGTCTCGGAATAATAGAGTGCAAATTTAGGAAATTTTTTACGAATTAGCTCATAAAAAATCTCTTTTGCGCAAGATTCTGTTTCGTAGTGCCCCACATCCACTGTCATAATCGACTTGGCGTCGTCAAGAAACTGGTTGTGCTTGACATCGGCAGTGACTATTGCGTCAGCACCGAGTCGGGCAGCCAAGGCGATATATTCACCTCCGGCACCGCCGCAGAGAGCCACGAACTCTATCTTATGGGCGGGGATACCTGAGCAACGTGCGACTTTGGCATTGCACACCTCTTTAACTTTCTTCACGAAGTCAAGCGGATCAACTGGAGAGGGGAGATGACCGATCACACCGAGTCCCACTTCTCCGCGCCCTTCAGCTTCGCAGTTTCGGTCAAGAGTGCGTGTATCCTTCATGCCGAGTTTCTCGGCGAGTATCCATGAGATGCCTCCGGGCGCGCTGTCGAGAGCGGTGTGTGAGGAGTATATCGCCACTCCGGCACGAAGTGCCGCAATTGCTGTCTGGTCCACCCGGTTCTGACCTGTGAGTTGCTTGGTTGCCCTGAAAAGAAGAGGGTGATGTGTTATGATGAGATTGCACCCTTTCTCCACAGCTTCATTAATGATGCCGGGATTTGCGTCAACGCACAGGAGCGCGCCGGTGCAGGGCGTTTCCCCTTGTCCCGGCAACATCACCTGCCATCCCGTGTTGTCATACGATTCCTGCCAATCCGGGTGTGCGAACTCTTCTACCGCTTCTATTATTTGCGCAATAGTGGGCATCACTCTATTTCAACTACAGCGAGTGATAATTCGTCAAGTTGCTTCTGATCGAGAGGTGCAGGAGCATCGAGCATCACGTCGCGGCCACTGTTGTTTTTCGGGAAGGCGATGCAGTCGCGTATGCTGTCGAGACCGGCCATGAGCGAAACCCAGCGGTCAAGACCGTAGGCGAGACCGCCGTGAGGAGGAGCACCGTAGGTAAAGGCATTCATCAGGAAGCCGAACTGTTCGCGTGCTTTCTCGGGAGTGAAACCGAGTATGTCGAACATTTTTGCCTGAAGAGCGGAGTCGTGTATACGGATAGAGCCGCCACCAACCTCAACGCCGTTTATCACCATATCGTAGGCATCAGCTCTCACGGCTGCCGGATCTGTGTCAAGCAGAGGCACGTCTTCATCCTTGGGATGTGTGAACGGGTGATGCATAGCCATCAGACGGCCTTCCTCATCACTCCACTCAAACATCGGGAAATCAATAACCCAAAGGCATGAAAACACGTTCTTGTCGCGAAGTCCAAGACGGTTGCCCATCTCCAGACGCAGTTCACCCAACTGTTTGCGGGTTTTCATAGCGTTATCGCCGCTCAGTATCAGTATCAGGTCACCCGGTTTGGCGTTCATCTTATCCTTAAGCTGCTGAAGCACCTCCTGAGTGTAGAATTTGTCGACGCTCGACTTCACGTTGCCGTCCGCCTCGACGCGGGCATATACCATGCCTTTGGCACCGATCTGCGGGCGCTTTACCCACTCGGTGAGTTGATCGATCTGTTTGCGTGTATAGGAAGCTGCGCCTTCAACGCAAATGCCGCCGATATATGCCGCATTGTCAAACACGCTGAACCCATGACCTTTCAGCACGTCGTCGAGTTCCACAAAAGTCATGCCGAAACGTGTGTCGGGTTTGTCACTTCCATAGTAGCGCATAGCATCGGCCCATGTCATGCGCGGGAACTGACCTTCGATGTCTATCCCGCGTATTTCCTTGAAAAGATGCTTCGCCATTCCTTCAAAGAGGTTGAGCACATCTTCCTGTTCGACGAAACTCATCTCGCAGTCGATCTGTGTGAACTCAGGCTGGCGGTCGGCACGTAGATCTTCGTCACGGAAGCATTTTACTATCTGGAAATATCTGTCCATGCCGGCAACCATCAGTAGCTGCTTAAGCGTCTGGGGCGACTGCGGCAGGGCGTAGAACTGGCCGTGATTCATGCGTGAGGGCACCACGAAGTCGCGGGCACCTTCAGGAGTGGAACCAATGAGCATCGGAGTCTCGATTTCAAGGAATCCCTTGCTGTCGAGATAGCGACGTACCTCCATGGTCATGCGGTGACGGAGTTCCATGTTTCTGCGAACAGGATTGCGGCGCAGATCAAGATAGCGGTATTTCATGCGCAGATCATCACCGCCGTCGCTCTCATCCTCGATTGTGAACGGGGGAGTGGCGCTTGTGTTGAGCACTTTTACCTCCGATGCCTCTATTTCGATGTCTCCCGTAGGAAGTTTAGGATTTTTGCTGGCGCGTTCAGTCACGACACCCTTTATCTGGACTACAAATTCTCTGCCGAGAAGATTGGCCGCATCCTTGAGGTCTGAATTTATTTCGGTGTTAAACACGATCTGTGTGATACCGTAGCGGTCACGTAGATCAATGAAAGTCATGCCTCCCATTTTGCGGATGCGCTGCACCCATCCGGCGAGNGTAACGGTTTCTCCGACGTTGGCGATACGAAGCTCGCCGCAGGTCTTGTCACGGAACATATATGTGTCGCTTTATGTTGTAATTCGTTGATTGCGTTTATATAGGCTGTCTTTGTCAGCGCTGCCGCGCATGGACATAGTTTCTNCTATGCAAAAATAGTGATTATTAGCGCAAATTGACAACATTATCCCGAAAAAATACGCCATATCCCGCTCATCAGCTTCCTATGCGCGCTATCGTTCCTATATCTCCAATAAATGCGACCAGCGGCCGGAATGTTATACTCCGGCCGCTGGCAGTATCTTGGTCTGGGGNATTTATTTTACCCTTAGTTTTTTGCCAATCTGTAGTGTTGTCTTTGTTGATATGCCGTTGAGCTGNCAGAGCTTNTTGACNGTNGTGCCCTGGCGCGATGCNATNCGNCCGAGTGTGTCACCCGATTTCACGGTGTAATACTGAGAGCCTGATGCGGCNGCNTTTGCAGCTTTCTTTGCNGCTTCGGGGTGAGCCTTCATGTATTCCGCATATTCGGCAAGATATTTCTTCTGATATTCNGAGTTTGCNGCNGGNTCATAGTTGCGGGCNAGNTGATANGTGTCTTTGTCAAACGTGTAAGTATCNGTGTGAACNGTCTGGTTTGNAAAGTCAAATNTTGCCGAGGGANTGATGGGGTANCCCATGAAACGGGTCTCGAAGTGGAGGTGCGGACCGGTTGAGCGACCNGTGTTGCCNCCGAGNGCGATCGGGTCNCCNGCTTTTACNACCTGATCAGGCTCNACGAGGAANTTCGACAGGTGGCCGTANACTGTTTCNAGNCCGTTGGTGTGNCGGAGGATTACNTAATAGCCGTAGCCGCGGCGTTCAAATTTNGTGAGGCGCACTTTGCCGTCAAATGCGGCNCGTATGGTGTCGCCGATGTGTACCTTGAGGTCGATACCTTTATGCTGGCGACGGAAACGTTTGCGGTAACCGTAGGGCGATGTCACGTAGCCCGCATGAGGCATGACGAATTTGCTTACATCAATTACTTGCGACTGGGGCACGTCAGCGGCTTTGAAAGGGTTGACAAGCTGGCTGTCCCATCCCTCGGTGTAGATGTCCATTTCAGGCTCCTCTTCTTCCTTGAAGAGCTGGTCAAGGAATTGCTGTGTGCCTTCAACTTTAATCTGTTCACCTATGTTCTGCTGTTTGGCTATCAGTTCGGCGTGTTCTTCTTTATGGGCGCCGGGCAGATGAAGAGCCTGGCCGAAAACGGTAGGAGCCGCTAACAGGCAGGTAAACATCAGTATTTTTCTTGAAATACGTCGCATTGTGTCTATATATGAGGCGATGATTGGTAATGCGCCTCGTTTAAGAGAGAAATGTGTTTCTGTTGATTGGGTTTCGCTGACTGTGGGGCTGCAAGATTGTCAATGTCCTTCTGGATCGTAGAGATACCTGAAATATCCCGGAGTGTAGTCAAAGATTTCGTCTTCTTTAAAGAAACGCTTGATCTCGATGGCTGCGTTTTCGGGACTGTCCGAGGCATGCACGATGTTCTCCTGGTTACTCAGGCAGTAATCGCCTCGTATTGTTCCTGGAGCGGCTTTTGAGCCGTCGGTGAATCCAACCATATTCCTAACGGCTTCCACGGCATTTTTGCCCT
Source organism: Bacteroidales bacterium (assembly GCA_014800445.1). GTDB lineage: Bacteria > Bacteroidota > Bacteroidia > Bacteroidales > Muribaculaceae > JAFLTL01. The sequence continues at coordinate 12,715 of JAAVGC010000023.1, forward strand.
TGACGCAGACTGCGATCACCGGACATGCCATCATGGAGGCGAGTAAGAAAGGGAAGAATGGGCGATCTACAAGGTGAGCATAGTGCTCGCGCAAAATCTTCTCGTCAAGTTGCATCATTTTCAGCCCGGTGATAATCAGACCTTTTTTCTGAAGTCGGCTGATGATTTCTCCTGTAAGGAAGCGTTCAATAGCCGATGGCTTGATGAGGATGAGAGAAGATTCCATTGACATTTTGTTTTACAACTTTATGGTCTCTACAAAGATAGTAATTTTGGGTAGAACAGCAAAATAACACATTGTTTAAAAATTGCAAAAAGACTCCTTATGTGTGATTTATTTTAGTGTATTTACTTGTTGAATAATAAAATATGATAAAAACATGTTTTATAACATAAAAATTCCCGGTCTCGCTTGGCGAGGCCGGGAACTATATTTGGCATTTAATTTTAATTATGCGTTCTCAAGATCAGGATCAAGGATTTCGAGCATCTTGATTGCCGACACGGGGATACGTGTGCCGGGGCCGAAGATAGCGGCCACACCTGCCTTATAGAGGAAATCGTAGTCCTGAGCAGGGATTACACCGCCGGCTGTTACGAGGATATCCTCGCGGCCGAGCTTCTTGAGCTCCTCGATTACCTGCGGAATGAGTGTCTTGTGGCCGGCAGCAAGCGAGCTTACTCCGAGGATGTGAACGTCATTTTCCACAGCCTGACGGGCAGCCTCGGCGGGAGTCTGGAAAAGGGGACCCATATCCACGTCAAAACCACAGTCGGCATAACCGGTTGCAACCACTTTAGCACCACGGTCGTGGCCGTCCTGACCCATCTTTGCGATCATGATACGCGGCTGGCGACCTTCCTTCTTCGCAAATGCCTCGCACATGCGCTGTGCTTTCTGGAAGTCGGGATCCTGTTTTGTTTCGCTTGAGTACACGCCTGAGATTGTCCTGATTACTGCTTTGTAACGACCCACTACATCCTCACATGCGTCCGAGATTTCGCCGAGAGTAGC
>JAAVGC010000024.1 GCA_014800445.1 Bacteroidales bacterium
GCTAACGCAATATTCAATTATAAAAATATTGCACAGGGTATAGGGGCAAATTCACCTATAAGCATAGGTGATATAGCTGTGATACTTGAGAATATGGCTTATGAGGGGGAAATTATTGAAGTTACCCCCGGACGTTACAAGTCNCTAAAACGCTCCAATGTCACAACCGGAACATTTGTGCGTCGCTCCAATGGAAAAAATAGCGTGATTACCGATGATGACGGCGAGCAGATTATGGTTGCAGANCGCAACTCGATGCATGCTTTCAACGGCGATAAAGTGAAAATCAGTATNGCNGCACGCACTCCCGGTATCGAGGCTGAGGCTGAAGTTATAGAAATTATTGAGAAGCAGGAACAGACATTTATNGGTAAGCTGAAAGTCGATAAACATTTCGGCTATTTNCTCACTGACTCTAAATTTCTTGCTACCGATATATTTATCCCGAAGAATAAACTTAAAGGGGGAGTGACCGGCGATAAAGCTATTGTGCGCATNACCGAGTGGCCNGATGACTCAAAGAATCCTAAGGGTGAGGTAGTTGANATTCTTGGTAAGGCAGGTGAAAACAATGCTGANATTCATGCGATACTTGCNGAATTCGGACTGCCATACCACTATCCCGAGAATGTGGATAANGCTGCATTGAAGATTGGAGCCGGNATTACTCCNGAAGAGATAGCAAAGCGCATAGATATGCGTGANGTCACTACGTTTACGATTGACCCGAANGATGCTAAGGATTTCGATGACGCTCTGTCNATCAGAAAGCTGGACAACGGCAACTACGAGATAGGCGTACATATTGCCGATGTAACCCACTATGTCAAGCCNGATTCACTGCTTGACCGCGAGGCTGAGAAAAGAGCGACNTCGGTTTATCTTGTTGATCGTGTGGTGCCTATGCTTCCTGAACATCTGAGTAACGGTATATGTTCGTTGCGCCCTGATGAGGAAAAGCTCACATTCTCGTGTATCTTCGAGATGACTCCGGCCGGAAAGGTGGTGGATTCAAAAATTNCTCGTACGGTGATAAAGAGTAACCGTCGTTTCACTTATGAGGAAGCNCAGGACGTAATCGAGACCGGTGAGGGTGATTTCAAGGAAGAAGTGCTTACACTTGACCGGCTTGCAAAGATTCTAAGGAAAAAACGTTATGAGAACGGATCTGTTGATTTTGACCGTACGGAGGTGNGATTTGACATTGACGAAAACGGNCATCCCACAGGTGTTTATTTCAAGGAATCCAANGACGCAAACAAACTGATCGAGGAGTTTATGCTTCTCGCCAATCAAACTGTTGCGGAATTTGTCGGGAAAGTTAAGGGCAATAAGCGNAAGAAAGCCAAAGCTTTTGTCTATCGGGTTCANGATATGCCAGATCCTGTNAAACTTGATGATCTGTCGCGGTTGTCACGCACATTTGGTTATCGCATAAAGTCACAGGGATCATCCAAGGAGGTGAANAACTCCCTAAACAAGCTTCTTCGTGAAGTGAAGGGTAANGGTGAGGAAAATCTGCTNTCCACACTTGCACTGAAGTGCATGGCTAAGGCNAAGTACACAACTGAGAACATCGGGCATTACGGTCTTGGATTTGACTTTTACACGCATTTCACATCACCTATCCGCCGCTATCCCGACATGATGGTGCATCGCCTCCTCGAACGCTATCTCGACGGAGGACGCAGCGTGAACATCGCTAAANTGGAAGATCAGTGCAAACACTCGTCGGATATGGAGCAACTNGCTGCCAATGCCGAACGTGCTTCCATCAAGTACAAGCAGGTGGAGTACCTTAACGACCATCTTGGTGAGGTGTATGACGGCGTGATTTCGGGTGTCACCGAGTGNGGACTATATGTCGAGCTTGACGACAACAAGTGTGAAGGACTTGTGCCGATAAGAGATCTGACTGACGATTACTATGACTTCGATGAGAAAAACTANTGTCTCATAGGTCGGCGTAAGAATAACCGCTATCAGCTTGGCGACAAGGTAAAGGTGAAAGTNGCACGTGCCAATCTNGAGAGAAAACAGCTTGATTTTGCACTGGTGGANGAGCGTCATCAACGTCCCGATGAGGATGATATGGGTAAGACTGTATCGGTAGCTAAGGCTCTCCACTCCGGAAAAAAGACGCATCAAAGCTCCAAGGCTTCCAGACGCAAGAAGGAACGNACAAGTAAGAAAACTCGTGGTTAATGAANGCCATTGACATAGTGAAAAAGAAACAGGCAGGTCGCGGCTATATTTTAGCTGCGATCGCCTCGTGTACCTACGGGCTGAATCCGCTATTTGGAGTCCCATTGTATGATCTTGGGCTGGATGTCAGTTCCGTATTGTTTTACCGCTATACGCTTGCAGCAATCCTGCTGGCAGGCGTAATGCTTTTCTCAGGAAAATCATTCAGGCTACAGCGCAAGGAATTGATGCCTCTGATCTTTGCAGGTGTGCTTTTTGCTCTGTCATCTCTATTTCTTTTTTACAGCTACAAGTTTATGGACGTGGGTATCGCATCCACGATACTGTATGTCACACCATTTTTCGTAGCTGCGATTATGGCGCTGTTCTTCAGGCAGCGTATACCTATGTCGGGTATCATCTGCATTGCAGTGGCGATGATAGGGATCGGNATGCTGTCGATAAAAGCCGACAGTACAATTCAGGATCCTGTCGGAATCCTGTGTGTGGTAGGGTCATCGCTTACTTATGCAGTCTATATGATAATCATCAACCGCACATGCCTCAACCGCATGGAGATAGTGCCGCTTACNTTCTACTCAATAGTTGTGGGTATAATGGTTTTCGCTGTCTTCATGGACTTCTTCAGGGAGCTTGTGCCGTTGCCAATGACTGCACATGCGCTCTACAATGTAGTCGGTTTAGCTCTGTTTCCCACTGTAGTCTCCATCCTCACCATGACAGTGGCAATCCAGGAGATAGGCCCTGTGCCGACGTCGATACTCGAGGCTCTCGAGCCGGTGACGGCATTGATTATCGGGTGCTGGATGTTCGGCGAATCGCTCACGGTAATCAATATGGCCGGTGTCGTTATTGTATTGTCGGCGGTGACAATATTTATGCTGTCGAAGCATAGATAGAAACCTTCAAAGACCAATCGATCAAATGATCATATAAGTAAAAACAATGGAAACAATCAAACAACTCAAGGAGAAGGTACTTGCCGGAGGCGAGATTACCTATGATGAAGCCCTGAGCCTCATCAACACAGGAGATCTTAACGCGCTCTTTGAGGCATCGGCAGAAATCACACGCAAGTTCTGTCCGAAAGAGTTTGACTCCTGCTCTATCGTCAATGTACGATCAGGGAAATGCTCAGAAAACTGCAAATGGTGCGCACAGTCGGCTCATTACAACACCGGCTGTAACACTTATGAGCTAATGAGCAAAGAGGAGTGCATGGAAGCGGCCCGCTACAATAAAGAGAGAGGCGTAAAGCGTTTCTCCCTCGTTGCCAGCGGGCGTGCGGTCAGTGGGAAAGCTCTTGAGGATATATGCGGTATTCTGTATGATGTTAAGCGCGAAACTGGAATATCTACATGTGCGTCGCTCGGCCTTCTAACCCGCGACGAGCTGAAGAAGCTATGGGACAGCGGAGTGCGCCGATACCATTGTAATCTTGAGACGGCCCCGTCGCATTTCTCGAAACTTTGCACAACGCACACGGTTGAAGATAAGCTAAAAACAATCGAGGCTGCACATGAGATTGGCCTTGAGGTGTGCAGTGGAGGTATTATCGGGATGGGGGAGAGTGCCGAACAGCGGGTGGAATTCGGCGTGACACTGCGCCGGGCCAAACCCTGCAGTATTCCTATCAATATCCTCTCTCCAATTCCCGGCACTCCGCTTGCCGGTACTGCGCCTATCAGTGATGATGAGATACTTGCCACGATAGCAGTTTTTCGTTTTCTGCATCCTCGTACTCAGATAAGATTTGCCGGGGGACGCGCCCGACTTTCACGCGAAACACAGCTGAAGTGCATGACGATCGGAATGAACGGNGGCATTGTCGGTGATCTGCTCACGACAATCGGAAGCAAAATTGCCGAGGATCGTGAGATGGTCGAGGAAGCAGGATATGATTTCTGAATAAATAAAAGTGAACCGCAAAAGGGTAAATTAACAAATATTATTCCACGCGGGCATCTTTTGATGTAAATGAATTATTAATTTTGCATTAAACTTTATTAACAGCATAGACCAATGAGAAAAAACGTTGTTGCAGGCAACTGGAAGATGAACACCACTCTTGAGGAGGGTGTAGGACTTGCCAAGGATGTGAATGAGGCACTGAAGCATGTTGACGCCAAATGTGACGTCGTAATCTGTGTTCCCTTTACTCACCTTGCATCGGTAAACGCAGTTATCGATCCCGCTAAGCTCGGTCTTGGTGCCGAGAACTGCGCTGATCACGTTAAGGGTGCATACACCGGTGAGGTATCAGCTCCTATGGTAGCATCAACAGGTGCAACATATGTAATCCTGGGTCACTCGGAGCGCCGTCAGTACTACGGTGAGACTTCGGAGACTCTTAAGGAGAAAGTTAACCTTGCTCTTGCCAGCAACCTGACTCCGATCTTCTGCATCGGTGAGGTTCTTGAGCAGCGTGAAAACGGAACTTATTTCGACGTTGTTAAGGCTCAGATCGAGGAAGCTCTCTTTGACCTCAGCGCCGAGGATTTCTCCAAACTGATTCTTGCCTATGAGCCCGTATGGGCTATCGGTACCGGCAAAACAGCTACCGACGACCAGGCACAGGAGATCCACGCATTCATCCGTGGTGTGATCGCAGAGAAGTATGGCAAAGAGGTTGCCGACAACACTTCGATCCTTTATGGCGGAAGCTGCAAGCCGAGCAATGCCAAGGCTCTCTTTGCAAAGCCTGACGTTGACGGTGGCCTGATCGGCGGTGCAGCTCTTGAAGCAGAGTCGTTCATGGGTATCGTGACCGCATTCTGATAGTGGTCCAGTATCCCACATTTAACTCAAACAACAATCAAACCAGATGACGATGAAACGCCGGTTTATTTCAATGCTTTCAGCGGGAATGGCCTTCTCTTTTCTGCCTTTCATGGCAAAGGGGGTTGATCCGGACTCGACGGCGACCATCATAGATCATATTCAGGCTTCCGGCATTATTACCGTAGTCCANCCAGAAGGGATGCTCAAGCGTCTTCAAGGTGGTGTGAAAGGTGGTGAACGCCAGGTGCTGAATATGGGTGACACCGGAGCTCCGGCCACAGTAGCATCGTCATCGGAAACCGAAAGCACCGATGCGGTATCCGGCACAACAAAAGTTGCCGGATACCGTGTGCAGGTGTTCAGCGACAATAACGCACGGTCAGCAAAAAGCGAGGCACGCAACAAGGCGCAGGCTATATCGGAGCGCACCAACTTGCGCACCTATGTTGTGTACCAGTCACCTTTCTGGCGACTGAAGGTAGGTGATTTCACCACCAGGGCCGAAGCTGAGAATGCCGCTGACCTAATTAAAAAAGAGTTTCCCTCCTATGCCCGCGAAGTGCGGGTAGTGAGAGACCGTATAAACCGATGACCGAAGAGAATAAAATAGCCGAACTTGCCGGGCATTATGAGGCGATCCTTCGTCTGATAGGGGAGGATCCTGATCGTGAGGGGCTGAAAAAAACTCCGATGCGTGCAGCCAAAGCTATGTGGTATGCCACGCAAGGATATCGGCAGAAACCGTCGGATATAATGCGTGAGGCTATTTTTGAATATTCAGGCTCGCGCATGATCGTTGTGAAGGATATTGAGTATTATTCCTTCTGCGAGCATCATATCCTCCCGTTTTTTGGCAGGGTATCGGTGGGATATATTCCTGACGGGAATATGATAGGCCTNAGCAAACTTGCACGCATCGTGGATGCCTATGCACGCCGGCTTCAGGTGCAGGAACGCCTGACGGCTCAGGTGTGTCAGGAGGTCTATGAGACTCTGTCGGCCAAAGGCGTGATAGTNGCTTGCACAGGCGAGCATCTTTGCATGAAAATGAGGGGGGTGGAAAAGCAGCAGTCTGCCACCACTACTGTAGATTATCTCGGTGAATTTGCCGAGAATCCGCAGCTTAGAGAGGAGTTTTTTAACTCCCTTAAGCATTGAATATGTTGTGTCTAATGTCTGAGTGATCCGGAAAAACCGTAGATGGCGTAAGACATGGGATTAATGTGGAGATGACCTCTTATGAGGTCATATTTTTTTGCATATGATTTTGATGTCTCATGCCGCGACTTCGCCGCAAGCATGAGATTTACCATTAATATTGTCCTCTACCGGACAGGTTGTGCAGACTCCAGTCTAATCTTGTAAGTATCAGCTGTCGGGATGACAGAATTGGCGGAGATGATCATATACAAGATGTACGGGTAGCCCCATAACGGTGTAGAAGCTTCCGTTGATAGAGCGAATGCCTGCCAGACCGACCCATTCCTGGATGCCATAGGCTCCGGCTTTGTCGAGAGGACGGTATCTTGCTACGTATTCACGCAGTTCGTTGTCAGGCAGAGGCATGAAATCGACGTCGGTGGCATCAGAAAATGATATATGACGTTNCTGTGTGCTCATGGTGACGCCGGTAACCACTCTATGTTGTCGACCCGATAATGTTTTCAGCATTTCAAGTGCTTCCATTTCATCATGTGGTTTGCCGAGAACCTTTGAGAAATCATCGCCTGCAAGCACAACGGTATCGGCAGTGATCAAAAGCTCGTCAGGTGCAAGATAGGGCATGTGAGCTTCAGCCTTTTTTCGGGCAATGTAAAGTGGTATTTCCTCAGTAGGGAGGTCGAGGGGATATGATTCATCTACGTCAAGAGAGGGCGCAAGCTCAAACCGCATGCCTAATGATGTGAGCAGCTCGCGTCGGCGTGGTGAGTTACTGGCAAGTATGACTTTATATGGAAGTTTATCAAACAGAATCATGTTGACAAAATGGTTTTATCATTGCTGATGCAAAGATAAGCAATATCTTCNGTATTGTCNGTTCAGCCTTGTGACACCTGTTGTTTGCGTGAGCGCTTGCGCTTGCCAATGTTGGTGAGTACCATTCCGGCAATTATGATGACCATGGCAAGTACCTGTATGCCTTTGAGATGGTCAAGTCCCATCACTACAGCAGTGATTGTGGCAAACACGGGAAGCAGGTATTGGTACAGCGACACGAGTTCGGATCCAATGCGTTTTTCGGCAGGTTGCACAAGGAAGTAGGCGAGAAATGTCGGGCATAACAATATAAAACCGATTTCAAGCCAGGGAGTTGACTCTGTNGAGTGCAGTATGGGCATCGTCTGCATCCCGGGTATGAGAAATAAGGCAGGAATAGCGGAGAATAGGAACACCCAGCGCAACATGTTGACCGGACGGTAGGTTTTTGTGGGGCCTTGCAGTATGACAAGATAAAAAGCATAGCATAGGGTTGAAGCTACAGCAAGCAGGTCACCGAGCAGATTGTCGCTGCCATTCTTGCCTCCTTGCCCGTCGAGGATCACAACCGCCGCACCTGCCATCGAAACAGCAATTCCGATGTACTCGGCGACTGATGGACGCTGTTTCATGAAAATAACTCCTATCAGAATGACGAATATAGGTGGCAGTGTCATTATGATAGATATGTCAATCGGGTTACCATAGCGTAGGGAAGTGACAAATAGATATATAAATGCGAAAAGTCCTATAGCGCCTCCGAGAAAAAGTTTCAGCCAGTCATGCCGGGCTATCTTCTCGCATTTAAGAAACAGTGAAACGATCCACATAAGCAGACATCCACCGACGAGCCTAACGACAACAATGCCGTCGGCAGTCATCCAATCTGGGATAAGTGCTTTGGTAAATGACACATTCATGCCCCAGAAGATGGTGGCAATAAGGATACACAGGTTGCCTATCAGNGCACCTGATGTTTTGGTTTTATCATTCATATCAGATTATAAGTTTATAATNAAACAAGTGACACACNCCCGAGGTTGTGCGGAAAGGAGTTTTTATATAATGACGAAAGGGTGTATTATNGTGCTTTACGGGTGTAATATTAAGCTCGTAAGTGGTTGAAATTAAATAGGGACGCACGANTCGTGCGTCCCTACTATTGCGAAAAGTTCTTTATAAAACAGGCTTGCTGAAGACAGCTGAAGGCCGGGGGTGATTCAGTTTTTTGAGTAAAGCGAAAATTCGCAACCGTATTCATCGACGAGTTTGTTGTCAAGCTCGTCGGCTTTCTCTGCGAGTCCGGCAATATTGTTCAGTATACGCTCGCTCGACTCTTCGGTAAGGTCGGCGAGGTGAATGCGGTAACACAGGTATATCTGACGCCCGTCTATTCCCATCTTATAAGGGTAGAAATCGCTGTCGAGCATGAAATCAAGAACTCTCTCAACATTTTTCTTCGGCAGAAGATTGATGGGAGAGATGGCGAAGAGATAGTGATTGTCATATACAAAGAGGCGTATTTCAGAGCTTCCGCGGTGAAAGACCCATGCATTATGCCCACTGCGTGCCAACACTGGATTTATGCCTATACGGGTTATTGCTTCTTCGCAGAATTGACCCAGAGGCGACATCTCATGAGTCGCCAATACGCTTTCGTCAATATGAGCTCCGCACGAGGGGCAATACTCTTCCTCTCCGCTTATCAGTTCGTCGCAGCTTTCACATTGCACATGAAACTCGTTGCGGTCAAGGTCGTCTATTGCATCAAGCAATTGCCTGAGAGCTTCGATGCGCACGCCGAAACCCATGTTGTCGGCAGAGGAATCGGCAAATTTGCTCACGGTGACACCTATCACCTCACCTTTGTCGTTGATGATAGGGCCTCCTGAGTTACCGGGATTAACGGGTGCATCGATCTGAATGTAATACTTGCCACCCATCAGTTGGCGCGGCGATGACAGAGATCCTTCGGTGATGGTGAAAGGCATTCCGAAAGGATAACCGGCAACGCGGACTTTTGAACCGATTATCGGGTCTTCTTCTCTGGAAACAGGAAAGTCAGGAAGATGGCTGAAGTCGGCATCAACTGCAAGAAGAGCCAAGTCAAGTTCAGGGTTGACCACAACCACGCGTGCCTCGTAAGGGTTGCGGTCGTTATCATGAATCGCCACAGTGCGATATCCTGCCACAACATGATAGTTTGTGACGAAAATATCATAGGGCTTGAGATAGAAGCAGCTTCCCGAGCCGTCGGCATGGGTCACTTTATATATGAGTCTGTTTATTTCTGAAGTCATAACACCATGAGGTTAAATGTGTTGTTACTTATTTTAGTCTTATTTCATGATCCGAGAGAATTAATCATGCGCATCTGCAACTCTGTTGCCAGCCGCATATATTCGGGTACATTTCCGGCTTTCAGTGCTTCGTCCATCTGGCGTTGCAGTGCCACAATTTCTTCTCCACTCATGGCCTCTGCCATTTTCTGATGAGCAGCCACTACATTGGCATGAGCTTCAGCCAAGTCCTCATCATTGTCGTCCTCGTCGTCTTCTTCCTCTTCCTCTTCCTCTTCCTCGTCATCACCCTGCGGCTCGATATCGCCTTCGATCAATCGGTCGAGTGCTTTGAACATAATTTCGGCAGCATCTTTAAGCGGTAACTCCGAGCTATCACGCAGCGCAGTAATGATGTGGTATTCCATAAGTAAAGTGATGCTGTTGTCGGCCAGCAGCTGATAGAACGAATAGAATATGCGCGCTACAACCTGATCATAATCCCGTCGCTGCATGGCTTCAGCCGTGTCTTCGTGGAGATCCTCAAAAGCCTCCTGTACGCTTTGTAGAGATGCGTGTGGCTTTACAGAAACCATCATTTCTACAGTGTAGAGGTCTTTGGCCAGTTCCTCCTTTGGCATTGCCATCAGTTTGTTGAGGAAGTTGCTGCCACGNGAAACGAGTTCTTCAATGGGGCGGTCGTCGTTCATCGACGCAACAGCTTTTTCAATTTCGTTGATAAGCTGTCCCTGTGGATTGGCAAAGAAACAGAATTGGTAAATTGTACCNCATACTATAGTCCACGCATAGATGTAGCGGCGTTGCGAGCAATAGTCAGCGGCTGCGTCAAGTGCAAGTTTTCCAACAGTCTGGAGGGCATTACAGACGGTGTCTATCTGCTCAGCGGTTAAGGGAGTGACCTCAGGGGTGTAGCATCGGGTGGCGTTGAACCGCGTGCAGAGTTCGTCGTCGTATTTGTCGCCGATACAACATATATTGTGTAGGATAGAATGTATTTTGTGGGGGTGAGTGTCGGTTATAGGACACGAATATTCCATTTTCAGATAGTCACCGCTTTTGACGAAGCGTGCGAGCATAAGATTCTCGATGTTCATTTCAGCAATCTGGCGAAGCATTGCAACGCGTCCTTTNGCGGGCAGCNGGAGGAAGTCNGCTGATATATGAAGNGNNTCGGGNTTTATNTCGATGTTTACNACNATTGANCCATGNGGGATTTTGAANGAAGTNCCATCAGCATTTCCGTACTTTTCGCGGAAATCACAATCAAGCGCGTCAATCAGCAGTTGCATGGATTTTACATAGTCATGGCTTTTAAAGGCCTCAACAGCTTCGTCCATAAGTTCACCATCGGTATAGATGAACTGTGATGTCGAAACAGGTGGAATGTAAGGAAATGACTGTTTCATTATTGGGGTATGTTGTTAATGATTTGTTCTCAGTGGCTCAATTTAGAGGGTGAATAAAAAAGAATACGTGAGCCGACTATGCCACGTCTTGATTCGAAGGTCGTAGGATACCATTAGCACAGATGTGACAGTAGCAGCCCACGCTATGAGCGTGAGAGCAACTATGCCAATCTTTGTGCTATTTGTCGAATTTCCTACGTTCTCAAATCACAAGATTACGCATAACGTTTCTTTTTTCCCAGATGTTGTTGGAACGAACAGATCATTCCGCGGGCAAAGATAGCAAAAGAGTTGGAACGCGAGCAATCTTTAAGTTGAAAAGTATTCATTTATCGGGCGGGGAGTAATTCGTCAATTGGTTTCCCGAGTTTTTTGTAAATTTACGTTATGGCAGTAAAATTTATTTCAGGTGTCGATCACTACAATGAAGTTCTGGCACGGGTGGCTTCAGTGAAAAAGTCACTTTGGATCGGTACGGCCGATATCAAAGATCTGCATGTGAAGGTGGGAAATTCGACAGAGCCGTTTCTTGCTGTGCTCGCATTCCTGCTGAAAAGGGGTGTGGATATCAGGCTTATCCATGCCAAGGAGCCGGGGCCTGCTTTCAGGGAGGATTTTGACCNTTATCCGGTGCTGACAANNGGGCTGGAGCGGATGCTTTGTCCGCGCGTGCATTTCAAGATGATGATTTTTGATTATGAAACGGCGTATATCGGTTCTGCCAATCTGACGGGGGCGGGAATAGGGATGAAGGCAAGCACGCGCCGCAATTTCGAAGTGGGAATCCTCACGGATGATGTCCCCCTCGTTGAAGCGGCGATGGAGGAGTTTGACAGCGTATGGCGCGGCGCTCATTGCGCAAAGTGCGGTCGGCGTGCATATTGTACAGATCCGATTACCTCAGTAGGAAAATGAAAAAGAATCGAAATCTCGACAGAGACCGACTTGACTTCGGCAATGGAAAGATCGGACCGCTTTTCCGATCGCTTTTCTTTCCGACGCTCATAGGTATGATATTCAACTCAGTGCTCACGCTCGTCGACGGGATGTTTGTGGGGCACGGTGCGGGNGCCAACGGCATTGCTGCGGTGAATATCGTCGCTCCNATNTTCATGCTCACGACTGGTCTNGGGCTGATGCTCGGTATCGGTGCATCGGTTGTGGCNAGCATCAGGCTTGCCGAGGATAATGTAAAGGCTGCNCGTATCATCATGACNCAGGCGTTTATCGCAGGTCTGATACTGGTCGGTGTTTTTGTCGTGGTGGGGCTGGTGTGGCCGCGTGCCACGGTATATGCGCTCGGGTGCAGTCCCGAGCTTGAGGCAAATGCAACNGCCTATCTGCTTCCGCTTGNTCCGGGACTTATTTTNCTGCTTGTGCAGTGCGTGGGTATGATGCTTATCCGTCTCGACGGTTCGCCCAAATATGCGATGTGGAGTCAGCTCATACCGGCCACAATCAATATTGCNCTTGANTACATAATGATTTTTCCNTGNGGCATGGGTGTGGCAGGTGCTGCTCTCGCCACTTCGATAAGCTGTGGCATAGGCGGGGTGATGGTGATGNCCTATTTCCTGAAGTTCTCGGTAAAGCTGCGTTTCTACAGACTGAAATTATCGCTGACGAGCGCGCTGCTGACGCTGAGAAATGTGGGATATATGTCGAAAATAGGCTTCGCCACCTTCCTGACGGAACTGGCAATGGGTATCATGATGTTCACCGGNAACTATGCTTTCATGAAGATTGATGGTGAGGCTGGTGTGGCTGCATATTCTATAGCTTGTTTTCTGTTTCCTGTNGTGTTCTCAATAGCCAATGCNGTGGCACAGTCGGCTCAGCCTATAATCAGTTTCAATTATGGTTCAAGACAGTCGGAACGCATCTTCAGAGCGTTGAAAGTGGCACTGTTTACGGCCGTAGTGTGCGGACTGACGGTTACGGCAGGGTTGTGGTTCGGTGCCCGATATATCGTTGCGGCTTTCCTGTCGGCGAGCGAACCCGCATTCGGGTTTGCCACTCATGGTGTGCCTCTTTTTGCGACATGTGCGGTGTTTTTTGCGGTTAATATAACTTTCATTGGTTACTATCAGAGCATTGAGGCNGCCGGCAAGTCGATAATCTACACTTTTTTGCGTGGAATTGTGTTTCTTGTGCCGGCTTTTCTGATTTTGCCTGAATTCTGGGGAATCGATGGTGCGTGGCTTGCAATTCCTGTGGCTGAGTTACTGACTCTTACGGTTATTCTGACTCATTATGTGATNCTACGTGGCANGGANGAAAATANAACTAAAGGCTTTTGATAATAAGAGCGTTGGCACGGTCGACTACCGACGTGTCGAGCGATGCGAGATAGATCTGCGTGGTCGTTTCGGAGTCATGCCCCATCCCTTCGCTTATCACGCTGATGGGAATGCCTTTGGATTTTGCCACTGATGCCCAGCTGTGGCGTGCCACGTAGAGTGTGATGGGGACATCTAATCCGATCATTGCNGCNATCTGNTTGAGATTACGGTTGATGGCATATCCGGCGTTACGGTAGGTGCATCGCTCGTTNGTGCCTGGCCGCTTGATAAGCGGTAGGAGATAATCAGAGGTGTTTTCAGGATATTTGTCGAGGATCTCCTGCATCTCTTTAGTCCACTCGATGACGAGTTGCTGNCCGGTCTTNCGCCGACGATAGGTGATGCGGTTGTTGACCAGATCGGTTTTACGCAGAAATGCCATGTCGACGAGACTCATGCCACGCAGCATGAAGCTGAGNATAAACATGTCACGGGCGTAATCAAGCGCCGGTGANTTCGACAGGTCAAGCCATCGGATCTTCTTCAGTAATTTCACCGGGAGTGCCCTCTTTATGGTTTTGTCNACACCGGTGTAGACGTGTCGGAAGGGGTTACGGTNCTCAATGATCCCATGATCGACCGCACGGTTGTAGACTGCACGCAGGATGCGGGTGTAGAATGAAATCGTGTTGGTGGCGACTCCACGGTTTTTCANCCATGCCTCGTAGGCTTCGATAATCTCGGTGTCGATNGTGTCAAGCATCACATCGGACCNCAAACTGAAATATAGTTGATGCTTGAGGTCACATATAAAGGTTTTGAAACTGCGCAATGCCGCCGTGTAGGTTTCGGACGTACGCACTTTACCGTTTGCGCGGAATTTTGCAATAATACCCTCCATAAATCGGAAAAGGGTATATTCCTTCACGTAGCGCGAAAATTCGTCGACAACATCATCGGCTGTGTAGGTGAGACCTTTATTGTCA
>JAAVGC010000025.1 GCA_014800445.1 Bacteroidales bacterium
TAGCCTTTCAAACAATACAGGACGCACTTCCCCTTCGCTTTTTTGCGCAAAGGCAATATGTCGTTTATCCGACAATGCTATCATCTCATGCGTGCGTTTCCGTTGCACGTCGGCATCAATTACAGGGAATATTTCAAGTGCACGTGTACCGGGGCGCTCGCTGTAGGGAAATACATGAAGCCTCGTAATGTCGAGCGACGACACAAACGCTTTTGAACTTTCATATCTTTCATCAATTTCACCACGCATACCCACTATAAGGTCAACACCAATGAAAGCATCCGGCATAACATGCTTTATGTATCTGACACGATCAGCAAACAGCTCTCTGTCATAACGACGTCGCATCAAGCGCAACATTTCGTCATCGCCACACTGTAGAGGGATGTGAAAATGCGGCATAAACCGTTTTGACCTGGACGTAAATTCTATTATTTCATCGGTCAGCAGATCCGGCTCAATTGATGAAATGCGATATCGTTCTATTCCTTCCACCTCATCGAGAGCTCTTATCAGATCAATAAATTTCTTATCGGTCTGCCAACCGAAGTCTCCTATATTAACTCCNGTCANCACAATCTCTTTAGCTCCCGCTACAGCAGCCTCAGCAGCTTGCTTTACAAGTGACTCTATTGATCCAGAGCGGCTCCGNCCNCTCGCCATGGGGATCGTGCAGTANCTACAGAAACAATTGCAACCGTCCTGAACCTTTAGCATCCAGCGTGTTCGGTCGCCACGCGAACATGACGGGACAAATCTCCGTATATCCTTTGCAGGGGTCACATGCAGTCTGTCNTTCCTGTCATCTATCCANTCNGCAAGCATCTGCGGCAATTCACCTTTGTGATCATTACCAGCAACTATATGCACCCCATCGATAGCTNCAACCTCCTCCGGCTTTAATTGTGCATAACAACCGGTCGCCACAATCACGGCATCNGGCCACCGTCTCGCAAGCGANCTTATCATNTGNCGTCCTTTCTTGTCAGCCACCGCAGTCACGCTACAGGTGTTCACCACAATCACATCGGGNGCTTCGTCGGCACCCGCACGTCTTACACCACGACGTTCAAGCTCTGCCGCAATCGTTGATGTCTCGGCAAAATTAAGCTTACAGCCAAGCGTGACATACTTGGCTGTAAGCGTTTGGAATGTTTCTTGAGATATCAATGTTTTGCCGTCTCTTTTTTAACAACAAGAGGTATCATGATGGAAGTNTATACCTGAATTGCCC
Source organism: Bacteroidales bacterium (assembly GCA_014800445.1). Lineage (GTDB taxonomy): Bacteria > Bacteroidota > Bacteroidia > Bacteroidales > Muribaculaceae > JAFLTL01. The sequence goes on from JAAVGC010000025.1 coordinate 1,235, forward strand.
CACCGGCAAGAGTAAACACAAGCCAATCACGCATAATCCCCGGTTGATAGAACATGAAAAATGTCGCGACACAGAAGAATAATGCCGCCCACGACTCAATCCTGTAAAGGCGCTTAAGTCGTATTGAGTTGCCGGTATACGGAGTAAATATTCTCGTGACAAGTAACAACAGAGCTCCTATTCCATAGATCCACCGGTAAAGCGACACATGGCCGCCCATAAGGGGCGAGAGTGTCCCGGCAACTACAAGAAGCATTCCTATCGTCATTCCTGCCAGAGCCATGCGCCCAGGCTGACGACCTATAATCTGATCAGAACTGATCCTGTTGTTTTCACTCATATTTCTTTGCATACCACACATCATTCATCATCTGGTAAACACATACACATCCTCATTAGGTCTCTGCATGTGATATCTTTCCCGCACAATTCTCTCCATTGCAGCTGGATCTGACCCCAAGCGTTCGTTAAGAGTGCGGTAGTGCGACAATGTATCCTCATGCATCGTGATCTCGGCACGCAGACGTTCGATCTCCAGATCGTATTCATAGTATTTCGCCGCATTATTGTCATTAAAACACGTCAGAAACACCATTACGCCTATAGCCGTAATAAACGGCCATTTAAGATAGCGCCGTGACCACTTCAGCATGGGCGATGTATTCATATTCTTTTCTGTGTTAATAATTTCAGTTCTTTGCCAAAGTCTTCTTCTTCAGCACGTCATTGGTCTTGCGCACAATTGGATCGATATTTACGACCACTTCTCCACGCGGATCACGCGACGAGGCTGCCACGACAAACTTATAGGCACCGCCATCGGTTACCCATGCCACTTCTTCTTCGTCATACGAAGCAAGGTCGGCCGGATTTACTGTCATCGTCAGCGTCTGTGATTCTCCGGGCTGCANCAGACCAGTCTTTGCAAATGCCTTTAACTCATGCGAAGGTTTGTCAAGCTTGCCTTTAGGAGCAACAACATAAAGCTGAACCGACTCTTTTCCGGCAACCTTACCGGTGTTCTTGACATTCACCTCAATCACGACATTGTCGCCGTCACGCTTCACGGTAGGGGTACCGTAGTCAAACGTTGTGTAGCTCAGACCGTAACCAAACGGGAAGCTGACATCAATATCCTCTGTGTCAAACCAACGATAACCNACATAGATGTCCTCGTCATATACTGTGTAGTCGACATTCTTGACATCNTGTTTCAGACCGGTCTTGACTGACCAACGACGGTCAATTTTCTGATCGATCGGGAAGTTCAGCGAGCTCTTGTGATCGCTGAGAGTCACCGGCCATGTATTGGGAAGCTTACCTGAAGGATTAGCGTTGCCAACAAGAATGTCGGCAACCGAGTTACCACCTTCCTGACCAGCCTGCCATGAAAGCAGGATAGCATCGGGCATATCTTTCCAGCTCTTGGTCTCGATCACACCACCGACGTTAAGCACAACGGCAACTTTCTTACCGGCTTCGTGGAAGATGCGGGTTACATCCTTCATAAGCTGATATTCAGTATCTGANAGGAAGAAGTCAGAAGCTACACGNTCAATATACTCACCCGAAATACGACCGATGGTCACAATAGCCATGTCGTTGTTCTNAGCCGCATATTTGATGATTGCCGTATCCATAGGCATCTCATTGATGCGNACCTGTTCGCCCTGTTCCTGAGGTTTGCTNTAGGCCGAATATATAGCCTTGAGATTGTCATCAACAATTACGTTCTGATTTTTCAGACCGTCGAGAAGCGACACCACATAGGGACGGTTGATATCGCCCGAGCCAGTACCTCCCGAGAAGAAGTCATAAGAAACATTGCCGAAAAGAGCAACNTTCTTATCGCTGTTTTTGAGGGGAAGAGTATTGTCNTCATTCTTAAGAAGCACCATGCCTTCGGTAGCCGACTGGCGTGTCACAGCCGCATGCGCCTCCATATCAGGATTATTTGTGTACTTGTAGCCCTTGAATGTCGGAGTCTTTACNATCAGCTCGAGTATGCGCTTCACATTGCGGTCAACTATATTCTCGTCGAGAGTACCGTTCTTCACTCCGTCAATGATGTGCTGCGCCTGCTCTTTTGTTCCGGGCTCGAGCATGTCATTTCCGGCGATCATCTGTGCAGCACCATCTGAGCCACCCCACCAGTCAGTCATGACAGTGCCTTTATATCCCCACTCGTCACGCAGAATCGTGTTGAGGAGTTCAGGATTCTCCGATGTGTAGACATCGTTGATGCGGTTATAAGAGCTCATGATAGTCCAAGGCTGGCTCTCACGCACAACAATCTCAAATGCTTTAAGATAAATCTCACGCAAAGCACGCGGCGAAACAATCACATTGTTGTTCATGCGGTTTGTTTCCTGGTTGTTGGCCGCAAAGTGCTTGACCGATGTGCCTATGTCGTTACTCTGAACGCCGTTAACATAAGCAACTGCCATCTTACCGGCAAGTACAGGATCCTCCGAGAAATACTCGAAGCAACGACCGCACAGCGGATGACGGTGGATATTGATAGCGGGAGCGAGAAGGATATCCGTTCCATATTCTTTTGCCTCGTTGCCGATTACCTCACCAACACTGCGCACGAGATCTACATCCCATGTCGATGCCAGAAGGCTCTCGATGGGGAAATGAGTGCAGAAGAGGCTATCCTGACCATCTATAGGCATGATACCGCATCCGGCAGGACCATCTGACAGAACCACTGCAGGAATACCTACACGAGGCACAGGATTAATTCGTCCGGCAGCTCCGGGCACAATCTTCCACGAATCCTTGATGTGCTGCGGTGCAGTCTCATCCTTGTAATACATACGTGATCCGACGATAAGATCAGCTTTTTCCTCGATAGTCATCGCCTTGATGACGTCATCGATGTTGTTTGCGTTTAGCTTCGGAGCCTTGCCCGAGATCTGCCCGGGAGACAGCATGGCAGCCACCGCTACGCACATCAGAAACTTTTTCATTAAAAAATTATGGCTTATTGATATGTGTTGAACTGTTGGTTCAGCTTAATGTATGGCATACAAAGATACAAACATTTCAATATTTTGAACAAAAAATTCACCTTAAAGCACCCCGAAAGCCTATCAATACGATATTTATTAAGTATCTTTGCATCCACAATAGCAATCTGAAATCTCATGATTACTCCCGACCAGCTTAAAGAAGTGCAGGAGCGTTCTGCTTCGCTGAAAAAATATCTCGACATCGACGGAAAGAAAATCCAGGTTGAGGAAGAAGAGTTACGCACTCATGTCCCTGATTTCTGGGAACATCCCAAGGAAGCCCAGGTGCAGATGAAAAAAATCAAAGATCTTCAACAATGGATTGAAGGCTACAATGAAATCCAGAAAGCTGCTGAAGAACTGAATATCGCATGGGATTTTGTTAAGGAAGGTCTCATGGAGGAATCGGAAATCGATGCACTTTACACTGACGCTATCGCCAAGATAGAAAATCTGGAATTCCGCAATATGCTTCGACGGGAAGAGGATAAACTCGGAGTCGTGCTGAAGATCAATTCAGGAGCCGGAGGTACCGAGAGCCAGGACTGGGCACAGATGCTGATGCGCATGTACCTGAGATGGTGTGAAAAAAACGGATTCAAAACATCTATCGCCAACCTTCTTGAAGGAGATGAGGCCGGGATAAAATCATGCACTATCGAAGTAGAGGGTGATTTTGCCTACGGCTATCTCAAGAGCGAAAACGGTGTTCACCGTCTGGTGCGCGTATCGCCNTACAACGCGCAGGGTAAGCGNATGACNTCNTTTGCATCGGTTTTCGTGACCCCACTTGTTGATGATACAATTGAGGTAAAAGTAGAGCCCGCGCTCTTGTCATGGGACACATTCCGCTCCGGTGGTGCCGGCGGACAGAACGTCAATAAAGTGGAATCCGGTGTGCGCCTGCGTTATCAGTACACTGATCCCTATACCGGCGAGAAAGAGGAAATTCTCATTGAAAACACCGAGACCCGCGACCAACCCAAGAATAAAGAAAATGCAATGCGTCATCTCCGTTCGATCCTTTACGAGAAAGAGATGAAGCACCGTCTCGAGGAGCAGGCGAAGATCGAGGCCGGCAAAATGAAGATCGAATGGGGCTCACAAATACGCAGCTATGTGTTTGATGACCGCCGTGTAAAAGACCACCGCACCGGCTACCAGACTTCAGATGTCGGCGGTGTGATGGATGGAGACCTCGATGGCTTCATCAAAGCTTATCTCATGGAATTTGCTGAAAAGGAAGACTGATGAAACAATCACTCAATATTGTAAAAGTCGGTGGTGCGATTCTTGAAGATCCTGTATCGCTCCGAGCTTTTGTTGATGCCTTCGCAGGTATCGAAGGTGCAAAGTTGCTCATACATGGTGGAGGACGATCTGCTACAAAATTTGCAACACGTCTGGGCATAGAGACCACAATGGTCAACGGACGACGCATCACTGACGATGCCATGCTTGAAGTTGTCACAATGGTTTACGGAGGTGATGTCAACCGCAAACTTGTCGCTTCGTTGCAGGCTCTCGGCTGTAATGCTATCGGTCTCACAGGAGCCGACATGAATCTTGTCACTTCACGCCGCCGCCCACCCGTCAACGGTATCGACTATGGCAATGTCGGCGATGTTGTGGCTGTCAATGCCAATGGATTCAAAGACCTCCTATCAATCGGTTCAGTACCTGTCATTGCCCCCCTCACTCATGACAAGGCAGGACATCTTCTCAACACCAATGCCGACACAATGGCAGGAGAGGTCGCTTCAGGACTTGCTGATCTTTTTGATGTAACGCTCACATTCTGCTTCGAGAAAAATGGCGTTCTATCCGATCCCGACAATGATGACAGTGTAATCCCGTTGATCGACCGCAATCTGTTTGCATCGCTTCAAGAGAAAAAAATCGTAGAAGGCGGCATGATTCCAAAACTTGANAACGCATTTGCTGCGATAGACNGTGGAGTGCATCAGGTCAAGATCATACACTACAGCCGCATCGCCACCCCCGGAGCCGGCACAACTATCGTATAAATCCAATAAGTATAAACGGTTGCCAATTAAGCAACATCTAAGTAGACAGAAAATGAAAGTAGCAATTGTAGGTGCAAGCGGAGCCGTCGGACAGGAGTTCCTTCGCGTTCTCGACGAGCAGAACTTTCCCATCGACGAGCTTCTTCTCTTCGGTTCAAGCCGCAGTGCAGGCCGATCATATACATTCCGTGGCAAAGAGTACATNGTCAAGGAACTTACACGCGAGTGCGCCAAAGATTTCGCCGACGTTGACTTTGCCTTTACATCGGCCGGAGCGGGCACTTCAAAAGAATTTGCCGACGTGATTACCTCCGGAAAGGCTATCATGATTGACAACTCCAGTGCTTTCCGCATGGATGAGGATGTGCCTCTGGTTGTTCCTGAGGTAAACGGCGAGGATGCTTTCAATGCCCCGCGCCACATCATCGCCAATCCTAACTGCACCACGATCCAGATGGTCGTAGCTCTCAAGCCGATCAACGACATCTCCCCCATTTCGCGTGTGCATGTGGCTACTTATCAGGCTGCCAGCGGTGCCGGAGCAGCAGCTATGGATGAACTCGTGGAGCAATACTCACAGATAGCCCGCGGAGATAAGCCCACCGTAGAGAAATTTGCTTACCAGCTTGCTTACAATGTCATTCCTCACATCGACGTCTTTCAGGACAACGATTACACCAAGGAGGAGATGAAAATGTTTAACGAGACACGCAAGATTATGCACGCTCCCAATATCAGCGTGAGTGCAATGTGTGTGCGTGTGCCTGTAATGCGTGCCCATAGCGAAGCAATATGGGTCGAGACAGAAACTCCCATTACCCCCGCAGAAGCCCGCGAGGCATTCTCAAAAGCCGAGGGACTTGTCGTTCTTGACAATCCAGCAGAGAAAGTCTATCCAATGCCTCTTGACATCGCCCACAAAGATCCTGTTTATGTAGGTCGTATCCGCCAAGATCTTGCAAACCCCAATGGCTTGTCATTCTGGGTTGTCGGAGACCAGATCAAAAAAGGTGCAGCTCTCAACGCCGTGCAGATAGCTCAGTATATGATAAAACATTCAAAATAAATTTCTCTCCATTCATCACACATTCCATAACGCTCATTGACGACCGCACCGCTCGCATCATCACCGATAACGATATTCTTTATCGTTCTTGCGATAATCCTGCTTGCTCCGATACTGCTGAACAGGCTCAGGATTCCGCACATTGTGGGTATGATAGTTGCCGGTGTGGTCGTCGGGCCTTATGGGTTCCACATACTTGATCGAGACAGCAGTTTTCAGATTTTCGGAGAAGTAGGCATACTGTATCTCATGTTTCTTGCAGGACTTGAGATTGACATGTACCATCTGAAGCTGAATTTTCGCAAAGGTATGTTTTTCGGCTTACTCACATTCGCCATCCCCATGGCAATGGGTACTGTTGTAAGCCATTACGCACTGCATCTTAATCTTCCCACATCGGTGTTGCTCGCATCGATGTTTGCCTCCCACACGCTCATATCTTATCCTGTAGCAGCACGCTACGGTGTAACCAAAGCACCATCGGTACTTATTTCGGTGGTCGGCACAATCTTTGCGGTTGTAGGGGCTCTGATCGCACTCGCCACAATCGTAAACATCAATAACGAAGGTACATTCAAACCCGCAGCAACCTTGTTGCTGCTCGGAGAAATGACCGTTTACTGCATTGCAATCGCCTGGGTATATCCCAGACTGACGCGATTCTTTTTCAAGCGATTCAGTGATCGTGTCACACAATATGTGTTTGTTCTCGCACTTGTATTCCTGTCAGCATGGATAGCCAAGGCAATAGGACTTGAAGGTGTGTTAGGGGCTTTTCTTGCCGGACTTGTGCTAAACCGCTATGTGCCACCGGCATCTCCGCTGATGTCGCGTATCGAGTTTGTCGGTAACGCTATTTTTATACCCTACTTCCTTATCGGGGTGGGAATGATGATAAATCTGGGACTGGTAGCTAATTGGGCAACAATAACCGTGTCGGGGATTATGCTTGCCGTGGCGCTTGCCTCAAAATGGATAGCTGCGTGGGTAGCACAGATATATTACCACATGCGGGCTTATGACCGCCGCATGTTTTTTGGCCTGACAACAGCGCACACGGCAGTGGCGCTTGCCGTTGTCACTATTGGCTACAACACATTTCTTCCCGACGGCAGCAGGATGATGGACGAGACGATACTTAACAGCACCGTACTTGTCATACTCATCACATGTGCAATAGCTCCCATCGTCACAGCCAAGGCCGCNGCGGCAATCAAACTTCACATGCTTGAGGANGAAGAAGCCGGTGAGGANAATGAAGCCTCANCCACCAACCGACGCAACGCTGTGAATATGCTTGTTCCGGTTTCCAATCCCGTGACNGCACCCGGACTCATGGAACTGGCAATAATGCTCAGCGGATTTCACCGGCCACGTACCGACCTCTCGGTTTACACTCTCCACGTGCGCAACGANAACACATCGAAAAGNCGTGCCGTTGGCCGCGTGTCGCTTGATCTTGCNCGTCAGGTGGCATCGGCGGCCGATCTGCCAGTAACCCCCATNGAACGCTTTGACCTCAACACCGTCACCGGCGTTGTCAATGTCACCGAGGAGCGCGACATCAATGCGATCGTCATGGGTATGCACCGCAAATCGACAGTTGTAGATTCGTTCCTTGGCCCGAANATTGAGCAGTTGCTTTCGCTCACGCGCCGTATGCTCGTGATAGCGCGNTGCTACACTCCGGTCAACACGGTTGCACGCATNATCGTCTACGCTCAACCCAACTCTCAATTTGAGGCAGGCTTCCGCCAGTGGGTAATGACCGTCGGGAATCTCGCNCAGGAACTTGGCTGCCGCATCATGTTCTGCTGTCCGCCCGACATGCATCCCGCCATACGCAGCGTGCTTCGCCGTGANAAATACGCGATACGCGCTCACTTCCGTGACGTCTCAGATCGTGATGATTTCCTGATAATGGCAGGAAAACTTCATGATGATGACCTATTTATATGGATTTCATCGCGTCCGGGTTCTGTGTCATGGTCAACCGACACAACAGAGCTACCTGCTTTCATCTCACGTTACTTCTCACGTAACAACCTCATCGTCATATATCCTGAAATCAATGCCGACGGAATGAGGGTACAGACTTTTGCCGATCCGCTCGCAGTGGACTTTGCTGTTGGGTCATCTTCAATTTGGGTCAAGATGCTCCAGTGGTGGAATGCGGTGATATCACGTTACCGCCGCCGCACCGGTCGCGGCCGTCGGCCTTCGGATCTTGATCTCTGATAATCATATCACATGGAAAAGATCATACAAGACATTCTCTCTTATTTCTTATCAACCGATAATGTTGCGATAGTCCTGCGCCCAGTTACTTTAGCAGCTATTGCTCTGATGGCTGTACTAGCTTATCTGTTCTGCCACAGTGTGCTGTCGGTTATCGTTAAAGCTGTGATTCAACGCACCAAAAGCGACTGGGACGATGACATTCTGAATGACAACTTCCTCAAAGCCTTTTCGCAGTTGGCTCCCGCTTTGGTTGTCGCATATCTTTTGCCAGGCACATTTGATGAGGAGAGTCACACTTATGTGTGGCTCACAAAACTGACGTCGTTCTATATCGTCTGGGCTTTTGTGAATCTTGTTAACCGTCTGCTACAGAATATCTACGATGCCTTTGACAAGCGTCCGAAATATAAGATACATACCCTGCGCGGTGTCTTTCAAATTCTTAAGCTGTTGTTTGTCTGCATCGGTGTGATTGTTGGCATCAGCATCCTGTTTGACCGCAGCCCCATTTCAGTGCTGACGGCATTTGGTGCTTCAGCAGCCGTGCTTATGTTGGTTTTCAAAGATACCATTCTCGGATTAGTTGCCGGTGTGCAGCTCACTGCCAACGACATGCTGAAAAAAGGTGATTGGATAGTCGTGCCGAAATCAGGTGCCAACGGTGAGGTTATCGATGTGTCGCTCACAACCGTTAAAGTCAGGAACTGGGACAATTCGGTCACCACTGTTCCGCCTTACTCACTTGTGAGTGAATCATTCCAAAACTTTAAACCCATGCAGGAGTCGGGAGGTCGCCGCGTGATGCGCCCCATCTATATCGACATCAACACAATAGGATTCTGCTCGCAGCAGCAGATAGCTTATCTTTTAGAAAAAGGGTGGATTGAAGAATCCGATACAAAAGAAGCCGCACATACTGTAAACATTGAATTACTCCGAAGATATCTTGAGCGTTATCTCGCCGCGAGCCGTCACGTCAGAACCGATATGATCTACATGGTCCGTCAGCAGGAACCCACCACCCACGGCCTTCCGCTCGAGTTGTACTTCTTCATCAACAACACTGCATGGAAACAGTTTGAACACATCCAGTCAGAGATTTTCAATCACGTCTATGCCGTTGTAAAAGAGTTTGGCCTTTCAATGTTCCAGTCACCTGCCGGCACCGACATAAAAGCCATAAAGTAAAGGTCATGCAAGTAATGCTTGCACACACCCATGTCAATATGAATAAACCATGATAAACAAGATTATAAACACATTGGCTATTATCATACTTGTGATAACGACTTTCTCGTGCGAGAAGTCGGATACCAAGTATGTCAGGATAGGTACGGCGCAGGTTTCTATACAACTCATCGACGGAGCGAACCAGTGGCCTGATTCAGTGTATGTGGCCGCTACAGGAGTCACTGTATTGAACAGCTATCAGAAGTTCAGGAAGCCTACCGCACTGACAAGAGATGGGAACACTTGGCGCGGAGAAATTCCAATGGAGCTTTCGCACTCTGACAATGCGTGCATTCGGATAAAAAATGCAAAGGAGGGAATTGATATATACTTTTTCGCCGGAGCTGATCAGGACAAGCCTCTAAATATCTCAGTCACCCGCAACGGCAAAAGCGACTTCTCAATTTCCTCCTCAGGTGGAACCGGCTACATCGGAGCTATCAAAGAAGAATCTGGTGGCATTACCGATGTCAAGACACTGACGACAAGAAAGTATCATAGCCGATGCTGGAAAAGCAATATCCCTGATGAAATATTCAGAAGCAGGTCATGGAGCAAATTTATTAACTACCAACTTGAGTCAATAATACCTGCTATTTTCGACAGCACGTTGTGTGACAGTAATATTCCACAAGATAAAGCCTCTGCTATAACCGAGCAACTAAAGCGACTCTATTACATCGACTACATAATCTTTTACAAAGAAAAAGCAGAAGCTTCCGGAGAAAAAAGGATACCTGAGCCATCGATAAAGTATCACGCGGCTTACCTGAAAGGCATAAATTTCAGTGATGAAGGGTTGCTTGACGATTGCTGGAATCCGACTACGATCCCGTTTCTGGTGTATCTGCTGCGTGATTCGCCTCTCGAAATACAGCCGATCGGAGAAACCGACATACCGACATGGATAAAGAGAACCAAATATGAGGTCGGCAAAGTTATCGATTCGCCCACGCCACTCTTGATGACCCTGCTGGCGACCACGTCCTATCTCCTACAGATACAGGATCGCCGCATCCCGTTGACCGAAACGCAAATAAGCAACATAAACAGATTCTATCAGGATGACCTCGG
>JAAVGC010000026.1 GCA_014800445.1 Bacteroidales bacterium
TTTATTTCTCTCCCAACGGTCAGGAGCGGCAGGCTGTCCTGCTCCGGGACGCTGACCGGGTGCAGGGCGTGTTCCCAGCCCCTGATTTTTATTGTGATTCTTGTTCTTATCTTCGTGACGCTGCGAGCCGGAGAAGTGATTATCGCCTCTTTTACTGTCGTTTTTCACATCCCTCTTCACGGCGCCCTGACGATTACCCGAAGAGCGCTGTTCGGTTCTCTGTTGCTGACGACGTCCGTCGCCACGGTTATCGCGACGGTTGTCCGCCCATGATGTCGATGAGCAGATTGCAATAACAACTGCTATTGCCGATGTTCTTAGAAAAAACCTGTTCATAGTCGGGACTTGCTTGCGTTTATTTCTTTTTTTGACAGTTGCAATTTATGAAAGTTTAATTCTTTTATACAACGCCTGTCGTCTAAAAATAGTTAAATTTGCCATTGACATAACCACATAATCCAATCTATTATTAAAAACCAGATGAATTTAAAATCTATTCTTGCGACTGTTGCTGTTGCCGCGTCCATTACAGTGTCGGCAGCCGACGCGCCGCGCTATGTCTTCTACTTCATCGGTGACGGAATGGGTGTTCAGCCCGTACTCGCCACTCAGGCTTACAGCCGCATAAAAGGACTTGATACTCCTGTTATGCTGAAATTCCCGGCAGTAGGTATGGTCACTACTCACTCGGCAAGCAGCCCTGTCACCGACTCGGCAGCCGCCGGTACAGCACTTTCAACCGGAAGCAAAACCCGCAACGGAATGCTCGGAATGAATGCCGACACTGTTGCTGTTGAATCAGTCGCTAAAAAGTATCAGGCCAAAGGCTACGGCATCGGTATCGCCACAAACGTATATCCCGATGACGCTACTCCCGGCGCTTTCTATGCTCATGTACCTAACCGCGGCATGACAACTCAGATCGGCAAACAGGCTGCAGAATCAGGCTATCAGTTTATCGGCGGTTCATATCTACGCGGTCTCAAAGACAGAGACGGTAATGACACCGGCGTTCTTCAGGCTTTCAAGGACAATAATGTTGACTATGTGAAGGGCACTAAAGAGGCACGCGCCTCTAAGAGCGAAAAGGTCTTCATGGTGTATCCCGACAGCGTGGCACACATCGCCAACTACACAATCGACAGTATTCCCGGCTTCGTGTCACTCCCTGACATCACACAGACCTGTCTTGACCACCTCCTGAAGGTCAGCCCTGACAAATTCTTCATCATGATCGAGGGTGGTAACATTGACCATGCCGCTCATGGCGATGACGGTGGCACAGTCATCAAGGATATTCTCAACTTCAACGAAGGCATCCAGATTGCCTACGACTTCTATCTGAAGCATCCCGACGAGACACTTATCGTCGTTACTGCTGACCACAATACCGGCGGCATGAGCCTCGGCAACTCTTACCTGAGCTACGATGCCAAACCTCTCTACATCGATTACCAGCACATATCAAAGGATGCTTTCAACGATGAAATGAAGGCCATACAGCGCTCACGCCGCATCTACACCTGGGATGACATGAAAGAATTTCTCTCAGAGAAACTCGGATTCTGGACAAATGTACCGGTAAGCGAAAGACAGACCAAGATGCTTCAGGAGAGATTTGAGCAGACCTTTGTTAAACACGAAGGCGATGAGCAGAAGACTCTCTACAACAACTACAGCGGATTTACCGCAGCTGTGTACAAAGTGCTGAACGACATCTGTGGATTCGGTTGGACCACAACATACCACACCGGTGACTATGTTCCGGTATACGCTATCGGTGTCGACTCACAGAAGTTCGCCGGTATTCTTGACAATATCGAGATTCCTAAACTTCTGGAAGAGGTACTTCAGGGCAAATAATANTCATTCTCAGATATAAAAAACTCCTGCCGACTGGCAGGAGTTTTTTTGTGCCTATGCGTAAAGAAGGAATCTTCTTATGAGTTTGCTTTTGCAAGCTGGCTTATGAGTTGCCCGAACTGATCGGTGGCTTTCTGCATTTGCGGCCCGATAAACGGTTTCAGCATTGCCGGAATCTCCACATCGGCCTCGGCAAAGACGGTAGAAGAGTCAGTACCGGCGGCCGCAAANTTNGCCGTGAGTGTGAGAGGCACCGGTGACGATGCTGTNCCAAACACAACCTTTGTGGGAGCAATGCGNTCTTTTACCACAAACTTGATCTCGCCGACCTGNGGCGTCTTTATNGAAAGAGAATCTTTNTCAAATACCACATCNCCAACCTTTGCGCGCTGCTCCTCGGGGAGCTTGTCAAGCATACCCTGCAAATACGTCAGATCGTCGAATTTGCTGAACAGCACNTNCACCGGCATAGCGATGGTTGCCGGAGTACTCGTGAATTTTGCCATAATGTTCTCTATAGGACTAAATCAACGGGCATCGGGTGTCCACTCCGAGGGATTGGTACGCCACATTTTGAGAGTCTCAACNTCGGACGGACGGATATACTTGGTCTCTACAGCCACTTCAAGCATAGCATTGTAGTTTCCAAGCGTACAAAGCTCCACGTTAGCGTTGCGGAAAGCCTCTTCAGCCTCAGGGAAACCATANGTGAAAATGGCAGCCATNCCCACTACCTCACATCCAGCGTTACGTACAGCCTCAACAGCCTTCAGCGAACTCTTGCCGGTAGAAATGAGATCCTCAATCACCACGACCTTCTGCCCCGGAATGAGGTTGCCTTCTATGAGGTTCTCCAAACCGTGATCCTTGGGGGANGAACGGACATAGACATAAGGAACATTAAGTTCATCAGCAACCAGTGCACCCTGAGCTATGGCACCTGTGGCCACACCTGCTACAGCATCAACCTGCGGGAAGCGCTCCATGATCATACGACAGAGCTCAACCTTTATGAAAGTGCGGATCTCTGGATAAGACAATGTCTTGCGATTGTCGGTGTAGATAGGTGAGTTCCAGCCTGACGCCCAAGTAAAGGGGTTCTCGGGTTGAAGCTTGATAGCACTGATTCCCAGAAGTTTCTCTGCGAGCAAATGGTCAATCGTTTTCATCGGACTTATTGAACAATAATTTTTATTCATACAAAATTAGCAATTCTCGCTCACTTTCTCCGACATTTATTCAGTTTTTTTGTTCTTTGCTTTCATTCAGCTACTTCGACCCCCATCGCGAACGGCGCATCTCCTCGAGCCTGTCTTCCTGAGGATTGTGACAAGAGTGCCAGAAACGCGTGCCCACAATGCGGTCGGGTAAAAACTGCTGCCTGACGAANTTNCCCGNATAATCATGAGCATATTTATAATCGGCNCCATATCCCATATCCTTCATAAGCGAAGTGGGGGCATTGCGCAGATGAAGCGGAACCGGGAGATCACCCGTTTCCCTCACCTTGGCGAGTGCCGCATCTATCGACAAATAGGCAGAATTGCTCTTGGGTGAATTAGCAAGATACACCGTACANTCTGCCAGAGGTATGCGTCCTTCGGGCATACCTATTTTTCTGAGTATATCGAAAGTGGCATTAGCAAGCAGAAGCGCGTTGGGGTTNGCAAGACCTATATCTTCAGCGGCAACAATAGCCAGCCGTCGAGCGATGAATTCAGGGTCTTCTCCTCCTGCTATCATGCGTGCAAGCCAGTAGACAGCCGCATCTGGNTCACTGCCGCGTATGCTTTTNATGAAAGCCGAGATAATATCGTAGTGCATNTCTCCCCCNTTATCGTATGCCGCAGGATTTTCCTGTAGNGATGAGGTAACATTCTCATCGGAAATCNCAACCGGCTCACCATGAGGGGTTGACTGCTCCAGCAGATCAAGTATGTTAAGTAACTTGCGTGCATCGCCACCTGCAAAACGGAAGAGCGCATCGGTAGAGTCAACCTTAACATCACGCCGCGAAAGTATTTCATCTACGGCAAGCGCTCGATCAAGAAGGTGCTTAAGATCGTTTTCCTCAAGTGGCCGGAGAGTATAGACCTGAGCACGTGAAAGAAGCGGTCGTATAACTTCAAATGACGGATTTTCAGTCGTGGCTCCTATAAGTGTTACAGTCCCGTTTTCTACCGCACCCAGCAAGCTATCCTGTTGAGCTTTATTGAAACGATGGATCTCATCGATGAAAAGTATGGGACGCCCTTTGGAGAAGACACTGGAGGCCTCAGCCTTGCACCGGTCAAGTACTTCTCTCACCTCCTTTACTCCCGATGTAACGGCACTTAAAGTAAAAAAGGCATTTCCCGTGGCTTTGGATATAATGCGCGCAAGTGTTGTCTTCCCAACTCCGGGAGGCCCCCAGAGAATAAACGACGCTACATTTCCGCTTTGTATCATGCGGCGCACAACGCCGCCAGGGCCCACGAGATGGGACTGGCCTATGTAATCATCAAGAGACTGCGGACGCATCCGTTCAGCCAAAGGAGGGAGATTCAAACTCATTGTTTCAGGCAAATAAAAGAACTGCAAATAGAAGCATCGAACAAGCCGTCAGGCCCAGGAGGGGGTTGAGAGCCGCTAAAGCTGCTGCCGAAGGATTCTGAGGCAACCTCATACGCCACCATATCGACATGGCCCCCACGATATAGACCGAGGCAGCAGATATACATCGTGAAGAAGCTGTGACAGCAAGCAGACAAGCCACTATAGCAAAAACGAGATATAATNCTCTGACAACTTTGCGTCCAAGCCATGTTGCGAGTGTGTGCTTTCCGACGGCACGATCATCATCGGCATCNCGATAATTATTTATTATCAANACATTCGCGGCCATAAGACCGATGGCAACCGAAATGGGGAATGCCGTGGGCAACCACTGACCTGACACCAGCCATGAAGTGAGAGTTACAGGCACAATTCCGAAGAAAATAATCACCATTACCTCACCGAGNCAGTGACGTGAAAGTGGCCATGGACCGGCACTGTAGGCCAATGCTCCCAATGCTATCAGGATTCCGGCAGCCAGAAGCCACCAACCTCCCCATATTATGAGGGTCAGTCCAAGAAGCGAGGTAGCAGCCAAAACACCATAAGTGGCTCTTTTCATTGCAGCCGGAGTAATATCTCCCTCAGTAACACCACGACGTGGGCCGGAACGTCCCGGACGGTCAAGGCCGTCGCGGTAATCATAATATTCGTTTGCAAAATTTGACGCTATCTGCGCTCCGACNGCAAACAACAGGCATATAACAGCCGGAATCCAGCGGAACACCGCAGAGCCGGACGCTATAGCCCATGCCGCAAGAACTCCCGCCGTAGAAACCGGGAGTGTGCGCAGCCTCATGGCTTCAATCCATGCTTTCATCATCATCATTCTCCTCATCGGGAAGCAAGCCGGCTGCCCAAAGATGATTGAGTGCGCGCAGGACATTGAGAAGTGTCTGCGACCAGAATTCACGGAACGATGACCGCACGGCCAGAATAGCACTGTCGGCAACTTCATCAGTCGAGTCAGCCACAGTGTAGAGNAAATCGAAAAGCTGCTGATAGATGTCGGCAAGACTTTCCGATATGCTTGCCGCAACAGGGGTATCGCTGTACTTCATGTCTTCCTCAAATACTTCGAGAAACACATCGTCCTCCCCCATCAAGGCCGCCACTCCGGCACGCACCTCTTCATAGGCCTGCTCATCAAGCGCCGGGTTCAGCCAGGAATCCTCNTCATCCTGCAAAAGCCCGTTGGCCGATGGCTGAAGATCGGATGCCGTAATGTAGATGCGTGGCAACAATTTAAGCATCGATGCCACAAAACGGGTCGGAGTGAATGTAGTCGCAGCGGATACAGCCTCACAGTATTCACGACCCAATGCGGTAAATGCAAGAGCGTTGTTATTCATAACAAAAAAGGATAGTCATCTGATATCTATTTTTCAATTCAAAGATACTACTTTTTAAACGTTTTCAGGGCAAGAAAGGTGGTGTAAACATGAGGTTTGAAATTTGTGGGAAATTATGTATTTTTGCGCATTAATCGAAAGTGCACATCAAACATCCACTGGAGTAAATGAATATATCCTATAAATGGCTTCGGGATTATGTAGACTTCGACCTCTCGGCCGAACGCCTGGCCGAAGCACTCACATCGATTGGTCTTGAAACCGGATCTATCGAAGAAGTCGAGTCGATACGCGGCGGCCTCCGCGGTCTTGTGATCGGCAAGGTTCTTACCTGCATCGATCATCCCGACAGCGATCATCTTCATATCACCACAGTAGACCTCGGCGACAGCAACGGCCCCGTACAGATCGTGTGCGGTGCTCCCAACGTAGCAGCCGGCCAGACAGTAGTAGTAGCCACAATCGGCACCGTGCTCTATGCTCCCGACGGCAAGGAGTTTACCATCAAGAAAGGTAGAATGCGCGGCCAGGACTCGTTCGGAATGATCTGTGCTGAAGATGAAATCGGCGTTGGAAATTCCCACGACGGTATTATCGTTATCGAAGATGATGTGAAACCAGGCACTCCTGCTGCTGAATATTACGGACTGACAAGCGACCATGTGCTTGAAGTGGATCTTACTCCCAACCGCGTAGATGCAGCATCGCACTATGGCGTGGCACGTGACCTCTCAGCATGGCTCTGCACTCACGACCGTCCCGCAAAAGCCCACAAGCCGGAAGTGGAGTCGTTCAAGGCTGATCGCCCCGACGGTGGTATAGGAGTCGAAGTGCTTAACACCGAAGCGTGCCCGCGCTACTGCGGACTGACAATCAGAGGTGTGAAAGTCACAGAGAGTCCTGACTGGCTCAAAGAACGCCTGACTGCCATTGGACAGCGTCCGATCAACAATATCGTAGATATAACCAACTATATACTTCACGGAATTGGTCAGCCACTGCATTGCTTTGACCTGTCGCAGATCAACGATGACAAAGTGAGCGTGAAGACAGTTGCCGAAGGGACACCTTTCGTGACACTCGACGGCGTGGAACACAAGCTTTCAGAGCGCGACCTGATGATATGCGGAGCTAACGGCCCGATGTGTATCGCCGGAGTCTTCGGCGGTCTCAACTCAGGTGTCACTGAGTCGACTACTGATATTTTCCTTGAAAGCGCATACTTCAACCCAACATGGGTTAGAAAGACCGCACGCCGCCACGGACTATCGACCGATGCCTCTTTCCGCTATGAGCGCGGTACTGATCCCAACATCTGCCTTTATGCGATCAAACTCGCGGCTCTGCTCGTGAAGGAACTTGCCGGTGGCGAGATATGCGGCAACCCCGTTGACATCTATCCCCAGCCGATAGCACCTTACCCCGTCACTCTCAGTTACAACGGGCTTAATGCACTTGTGGGTAAAAACATCCCTCAGGAAACCGTTGACTCAATTCTCGAGTCTCTTGAAATCAAGATAACCGACCGTCCGACTCCCGATGAGGTAAATCTCGAGGTGCCGACCTATCGAGTGGACGTGCGCCGTCCATGCGACGTGATAGAGGATGTGCTCCGCATCTACGGCTACAACAATGTGATTGCCGGAGATCAGCTCCATGCGTCACTTTCTTACCAGACACCTACCGATGCTGCCGATGACATGCTCAAAACAATAAGTGAGCAGCTCACCGCCACAGGTTTCAACGAAATACTCAACAACTCGCTCTCGTCGATAAGCTATTACGACGGCCTCAGCCGCTGGCCTGCCGACAATTGCGTGAAGCTTCTCAATCCTCTCAGCAGTGATCTGAGCGTCATGCGCCAGAGTCTGATCTTCGGTGGACTGGAATCTATCGCCCACAACATCAACCGCAAGAACTCCGATCTCAAGTTCTATGAGAGCGGCAATGTGTATTTCTTCAATCCCGCAGAAGAATCGACGGCCGAGCGTCCGCTCGCTCCGTTCAGCGAGGAATCGCATCTCGCTCTCTGGATCACCGGTAACATCAACGATGGAAACTGGGCGCGCGGCGCACAGGAGTCAACTTTCTTCGATCTCAAAGCCACGGTAGCCAATGTGATTGCACGTCTCGGCCTGAATCCACGTGAAATTGCACTCAATGTAGCCGAAGCTGACGATGTGATGGAGAATCAGATGACAATTTCCACCCGCTCGGGCAAACAGCTCGGCATGATGGGTGTGGTGGCTCAGTCTCTCCTGCGCAAGATGGGAATAAAGCAGCCTGTGTATTTCGCAGAACTGAACTGGAAGGCACTCGTCACTCTGGCATTGAAGCGCAACGCTGAGTTTACTCCCCTCCCCCGCACGATGCCCGTAAGACGCGACCTTGCTCTGCTGCTTGACAACTCCGTCACGATGGAAATGGTCGAACAGACAGTAAGATCAGCCGAGAAACGTCTGCTCAAGAACGTCGAGCTCTTCGACGTGTATGAAGGAAAGAATCTTCCTGCCGGCAAGAAGAGCTATGCCATAGCAATCACACTTCAGGATGACGAAAAGACTCTTCAGGACAAGCAGATCGACGCAGTGATGCAGAAGATCACCCAATCACTCGAGAAGCGTCTGGGCGCCTCACTGCGCTAAAGTGCAACAACCAAGACAAAACAAAGTAAAACACTAAATATCATCACTTCCCATGGGAAGAGCATTTGAATATCGCAAAGCCCGCAAACTGAAACGCTGGGGCAACATGTCGCGCACATTCACGCGCATNGGTAAGGAAATCACTATCGCTGCCAAGGCTGGCGGCCCCGACCCCTCGACCAACCCGCGTCTGCGCGCCCTGATGCAGAACGCCAAGGCAGCCAACATGCCCAAGGATACCGTTGAGCGTGCTATCAAGAAGGCAACTGATAAGGACGCAAGCGACTACAAGGAGATCACCTACGAGGGATACGGCCCCCACGGNATCGCNATCTTNGTNGAAGCNGCNACCGACAACAACACCCGCACAGTAGCAAACGTGCGCTCCTATTTCACCCGCTACGGAGGCAACCTTGGTACACAAGGCTCGCTGACCTTCCTTTTCGATCACAAGAGCGTATTCAAAATCAAGGCAAAAGAGGGCGTAGAACTCGAGGATCTCGAACTTGAACTCATTGACTACGGCGTGGATGAAATCGAAGCCGACGAGGAAGAACTGGTACTCTACGGTGCTTTTGAGGAGTTCGCCAACATTCAGAAATATCTTGAGAGCAACGANTTCGAAATCGTAAGTGCAGAATTTGAGCGTATACCTCACGAACTCAAGGAAGTGACAGCCGAGCANCGCGTGGCTCTCGACAAACTTCTNGAGAAACTCGAGGAGGACGAGGATGTCCAGAATGTGTTTCACAACATGAAGGAGGATGACGAGGAAGGTGAATAACCTTCTCCGACTCTTGATTCTCAGGCTTTTCAACATCAACTTCAAATAAACTCACCGGGAAATATGTTTTCAGGAATTGTAGAGGAGGCTGCTCAGGTCGTATCGACCGACCGCAAGGATGGCAATCTCGAACTGACAGTCAGATCGACTTTTACCGATGAACTGAAAATAGATCAGTCAGTCGCCCACAACGGCGTATGCCTTACAGTNGTGGAGCTCAACGGTGACGGNACTTACCGCGTGACTGCCATNGAAGAAACCCTGCGCCGCAGTAACCTCGGTCAACTCATAGCCGGTTCGCAGGTGAATCTCGAGCGCAGCATGATCATGAACGGCCGACTTGACGGTCATATCGTTCAGGGGCATGTGGACTGCACGGCTGANTGTACGGATATCGAAGAGGTCGAGGGAAGCCANTATTTCAAATTTGAATACACTGTCGACCCTGAACTTGTAAAGAAGGGTTACATGACAGTAGAAAANGGATCAGTCACCGTCAATGGAGTCAGCCTGACTGTGTGTGACTCCACACCGACGAGTTTCCGTGTCGCTATCATCCCCTACACNCTTGAGCACACCAACTTCGGCACGCTCAAGAAAGGAGACCGTGTGAACATAGAATTTGACATCATCGGGAAGTATGTAGCCCGCCTGAAAGAATTAGAGAATGCTTGAAAAGATAGAACAACTTAAAGCGCAAGTGGCTCAACTCTCGGCCAGCACAGTCGATGAGGTGGAGGCACTCCGCATCAAATATCTGAGCAAAAAGGGTGAAATATCAGCCCTGATGAATGAGTTTCGCACGGTTCCTGCCGAGAGTAAGAAAGCTGTAGGACAGGCACTGAACGAGCTCAAAAACCAACTCACGGAACAGATAGCCGCTCTGCGCGAACAGGTGGAAAACAGTCGTCACGACGAGGAGGCCAACAGCCTCGACATGACNCGCACTGCATCGCCTATCGCTCTGGGCACACGGCATCCTATCTCGATCGTGAGGGAGCAGATTATCTCGATTTTCCGACGTCTTGGTTTCTCGATCGCCGAAGGACCGGAGATCGAAGATGACTGGCATGTGTTCTCGGCGCTTAATTTCGCCGCTGATCATCCTGCCCGTGACATGCAGGACACGTTCTTCATCCAGCGTGATCCCGATGTGCTTNTGCGCACCCACACTTCGTCGGTTCAAACCCGCGTCATGGAAAAACAGACTCCCCCTATCCGCATCATCTGCCCGGGGCGTGTATACCGTAACGAGGCTGTCTCAGCTCGTGCGCACTGTTTCTTTCATCAAGTGGAGGCTCTTTACATCGATGAGCACGTTTCGTTTGCCGATCTGCGCCAGACGCTTCTCTACTTTGCCCGCGAGATGTTTGGCACCGAGACGCAGATACGTCTNCGTCCGAGCTATTTCCCGTTTACGGAGCCATCGGCTGAAATGGATATATCCTGNCACCTCTGCGGCGGCAAAGGGTGTAATTTCTGCAAGCACACCGGCTGGGTGGAAATCCTCGGCTGCGGTATGGTAGATCCTAATGTGCTTGAAGCATGTGGAATCGATAGCAAGAAATACAGCGGNTTCGCTCTCGGCATGGGTATAGAGCGCATCACCAACCTGAAGTACAGGGTAAAGGATCTGCGCATGTTCTCAGAAAACGACGTGCGCTTCCTCGAGGAATTCACAGCTGCACGCTAACTCTNATAAACTTAAAGAGATGAGGAAGGGTGAGATTTACCGACGGGTCACGGAATGGTTTGAGGAAACTATGCCCGATCCAAAGACCGAACTGCACTATAAGTCGCCTTATCAGCTACTTGTGGCNGTGATACTCTCGGCGCAATGCACCGATGCCCGCGTAAATCTCANCACTCCTGCTCTCTTTGAAGCTTACCCTGATGCTCANACGTTGGCTGCNGCCCCGGTTGATGAAATCAGGGAATACATCAAGTCGGTCACTTACCCTAACAATAAAGCCAAACTGCTTAAGGGTATGGCCGAAATGCTTATTGAAAAATACGGAGGGGAGGTNCCATCGAGCATCGATGAACTTACCAAGCTTCCNGGGGTGGGACGCAAAACCGCGAACGTGATACTCTCGGTTGTTTTCGGGAAGGCCGCCATGGCTGTCGACACACATGTCTTCAGGGTGAGCGAACGGTTGGGACTGACTACCGGATCACGTACTCCTCTNGAAACAGAGAAGGCTTTGACCGAGGGTTTTGAAAAGGAAAAACTGGCNCGCGCCCATCATTGGCTTATACTTCACGGACGCTATGTGTGCAAAGCACGTCGTCCTCTCTGCCTTGAATGCGGACTCANGGATGTGTGTCGATATTATCAGGAANGGAGCAATAATTAACACACAATAACTTCGGTGTGCAGTANAACTGCCCATGCAATGTTTTATCTTTGCAGCACAACGATAACAAGAAAATAAAAAACACAAGATACATGGAAAAGACCAGTAAGACCACAAAAGGCAAAAAAGCGAGCAAGGACACGGCCGCAGCCGATCCCCGCGACGTGAAGGCCAAGGCTCTTGCACAAGCGCTTGCAAAGATAGANAANGATCATGGTCATGGCTCGATCATGAAACTGGGTGAGGAAAAAATCGACAAGATCGAGGTTATCCCCACCGGTTCGATAGGACTTAATTACGCTCTTGGAGTGGGTGGATTCCCCAAGGGACGTATCATCGAGATTTTNGGCCCGGAATCGTCGGGTAAGACCACTCTTGCACTGCATGCAATCGCTCAGTGCCAGAAAGCCGGAGGCACGGCTGCCCTGATTGATGCCGAGCATGCTTTTGANCGCTTCTATGCNGACGCTCTCGGCGTTGACACCGACAACCTCCTTATCTCGCAGCCCGACAATGGCGAACAGGCTCTTGAAATCACAGAAAAACTGATACGCTCATCGGCTGTCGACATCATCGTTGTTGACTCTGTGGCCGCTCTTACGCCTAAAGCTGAAATCGAGGGAGTAATGGGTGACAAGAACGTGGGTCTGCACGCCCGACTGATGTCGCAGGCAATGCGTAAACTCACCGGCACGATATCACGCACCAACACTACCTGCATCTTCATCAACCAGCTTCGTGAGAAGATAGGCGTGATGTTCGGTAACCCGGAGACAACCACCGGCGGCAACGCCCTGAAATTCTATGCCTCAGTGCGCATAGATATACGTAGCTCCAACTCTCTTAAAGAGGATGACAACGTAATCGGCCGTCACACCAAAGTGAAAGTGGTGAAGAACAAGGTGGCGCCTCCTTTCAAGCGTTGTGAGTTTGACATCATGTTCGGCGAAGGCATCTCACGCTCAAGTGAGATTCTTGACCTCGGCGTGGAACTGGATATCATCAAGAAGAGCGGCTCATGGTTCAGCTACGACGGTTCGAAACTTGCTCAGGGGCGTGAAGCCGCCAAGGGCGTGATTGATGANAATCCTGAACTCGCNGACGAGCTTGANGAGAAGATTCTCAAAGCTCTCTATGAGNNAGANCACAGCGGNAAGAAGCAAAAGACCTCGGGAAAGGAGAGCNATGAAGATGAGGCTGANGACTCAGAACCGGAAGAAAACACCNACAAGAAAGAGAAGAGCAGCGATGTCTTTGATTTCGATGCCGATCTNCCGGATGATTTTGGAATCGAAATAGACGAATAAAAATATAAGTTTTATAATTACAGGGAGCCGTANAATTAGCTCCCTGTAATTATATATACCCGGCTCCGGCCGAGGAGCACGNGGAGNAATCNGAGGACTCGGAGGTGTGGAGGAGAAACGNNCGTTGCAAGCTGATATTCAGGAGGACGCACGNNNCGTNCGTCCCTACTCTAAGGCTGTTTCGCAGCTCCGCAGCTCAANAGGAGGTNTGCCNGTNAGCACCGGGTTCCCTTCGGTCACCCGGTGCTGACAGGTGTATCGCCCGTTTCACGGGCCGGATGGGTGTNTTTTCGCGNGCCCCTTCAGAGGTTTGCAGACTACATGCCTATTTGAACCTTTTTTGCAACAATACTATTAAAATCATTGTTAATAATGCATATATAAATTGTATCTTAAGACAAATTATATTAGTTTTGCAACACTCAGATAAAACATTTACTAATTATGGAAACGACAAATACTATCCGCATTCCTAATCCATCCAAGGAATTAGTCGCTTTCATAGAGAAGGCGCAACAGCGTAAGAAAGAACGTATGGAAAAAATTTGCGATAAATATCGCAAACTAATCAACAACTAATGGAAACAGTTGAAACTCTAATCCCCGATAACGAGGGCAATCATCTTGTGGTTGCCCTATATTTTTATGATAATCAGGATAAGGTATCAACTTTTCATATTCCAGACGAATATTTAGAGCTGGATATAATAGATATAAACATTCGCAAACTTGATCTCAATAAACCACTGGGAACAGGGGCATTCTTCAAAATGTGCCAATGGCTTATAGATCAGTTATCGGTATATCCTAATGCAGTTTTTTCGTTTATATGTTCAACTGAGGACTTAAATACAAATCACGACCATCTCCAACCTGAAATGTACAGGTGGAAGTTGTTTGAATGCCTTTACATCAGAAACCTGCCTAAATTATCAAACCTAAATATAAATTCAAGAGAAATCATTGTAGGCCCAGATGGATTTCAAACAAATGCCAGAGTGTTTTATAGAAACGATCACGCACCTATAATCCATATTGTAGAGGCACACCTTAAAGAAAAATACAGCGACATGATATAACGGAAAGAATTGCCGACAGAGTTAATTTGTAGTTACCGATTTTTTACCGCAATTTTGTAGTACAATAATTAGAATTAGACAAAACAATATATGGCAAAGAAACTCTGGGAAAAAAGCACTGAGGTAGACTCTGATGTGGATCGCTATACGGTAGGACAGGATCGCGAAATGGATCTCTATCTCGCGGAGTGGGATGTGATAGGTTCGCTCGCACATATCACCATGCTTGAGAAAATCGGNCTGCTGACAGCCGATGAGCTCGCCGTGCTTACCGAAAATCTCAGGGAAATACACTCGGAGGTGCTTCAACCGGGGTTTGTGATAGAACCGGGCATCGAGGATATNCACTCACAGGTGGAGCTGATGCTCACCAACCGCCTCGGTGATATCGGCAAGAAAATCCACTCCGGACGCTCGCGCAATGATCAGGTNCTCGTGGACCTGAAACTGATGATGCGCGCCAAGATCGAGGAAGTCGCANAGGGTGTAGAACGCCTGTTCAACATACTTGTGAGCCAGAGCGACAAGTATGCCGACGTGACNATACCGGGTTACACTCATCTGCAGGTNGCTATGCCNTCGTCGGTGGGAATGTGGCTNGGAGCATACGCCGAAGGGCTGACGGATGACATTGCCGTGCTCTCGGCTGCCTACGATGTGGTGAACCGCAATCCGCTCGGATCGGCTGCGGGCTACGGNTCGTCGTTCCCNCTCGACCGCGACCTCACNACCGAGCTTATGGGCTTCGAGTCAGTGGCNGTGAATGCCGTCTACGCCCAGATGGGACGCGGCAAAACNGAGCGCATCGTGGCNCAGGCTCTNGGCAATATCGCCGCTACNGTNGGCAAGCTCGCCATGGATGCGTGCCTNTATAACTCGCAGAATTTCGGATTTATCAAGCTTCCAGACGAATACACCACCGGATCGTCGATCATGCCGCANAAGAAGAATCCCGATGTGTTTGANCTCACGCGCGCCAAGTGCAANAAGATTCAAGCTCTCCCCTACGAGATCACTCTCATAACGTCGAATCTGCCTTCGGGATATTTCCGCGATCTTCANCTCATAAAGGAGAATTTCCTGCCTACTTTCGACACTCTGATCGACATACTCGACATGACCGGCCGCATGATCGGCGGAATGACCGTGAACCGCAACGCGGCGGATGACCCGAGATATGACCTGATGTACTCGGTGGAGGAGGTGAACCGCCTNGTGAAAGAGGGAGTGCCTTTCCGCGATGCCTACAAGCAGGTGGGACTGGCAATCGAGCGTGGGGAATTCACACCNGACAAGAATCTGCAGCACACNCANATCGGCTCGACGGGCAANCTCGGCAACGACCGCCTGCGCGCACGCATGAAGGCTCAACTCGGCCGCATGGATTTCGCCACGTGGCACANGGCCGTTGACTCCCTTTTAGGCAAATNAATGAAGTGATTTTAAACTTATTACAAAATTTCAAACCATGTGAAATGAACCCTGATATTTAATATTTCAGCCTGCTTCGGGCTATTTCGGAACNTCTCTTCGNTCATAATGGAGCCCCATTACTCCCTCATCGCGATTCCGAACTAACCTCAAAGCTGACCGAAATCTTAAAATGTCATAAGTTTAAATCACTTCAATATCAAGATGCGATTTTTTGGCGTTTTGGTAGCCGTAGGCGCAATGCTATCGTCGAATGGATGTGCGACNGTGGATGACGACCGCATTCCATCCTCGCCCGTCAGAATCGCATTTCAGACGCAATCGCAATGGGAGGCCTACGGTGTGAGCGGNGCNCTCGACAGCCNGATNTTTATCAAACAGGACAGGATTCCTGACANTTTTCCATACACGTCGCTGACCTANACGGGGTTTGGCGGCGTGTTGCTTGTCGGGGACATACATGGCAATCCNGTGGCCTACGANNTNGCGTGCCCNGTGGAGCGGTCGGCNACCGTGAGAATCACNGTGGATCATGAAGCTAACAACGCNTATTGCCCNAAATGCGGAAGTGTGTATGACATTTACACCAATTACGGACATCCGCTTTCAGGAAAAGCAGCACAAGAGNGCTACGGCCTANAGCGATATGTCGTGGCCGGAGGGATGCAGGGGGAATATATGACGATAAGCNGGTAGATCGGTCACCGCCTCTTTACATGAAATTGACGATGCGGCACTTACTGTGGTCGTCGCTGCCGAAAACTGCCTTAATGATATTTTTTAGGGATGATGTGATATGTTTTTGTTGTGCAGTTTTTTGCGCAACTTTTTTTTATTTTTGCAAAAATTTTAATTCAACCTGTTTATGATACCAGAAAATACAAGATTATCACTCTTATGCTTTTTGCTTTTACCGCTTTTATCGATTGCAGGAGTGAAAAATGAAAAGCGCAAAACTGTAAAGGTGGAGTTTGAGGTGGTCTATTCGCTTTCAGAGCGGGTGGTAGATCCGTTTATAATAGAAGTTTATAACGTAACTGATTCAGCCAAAACAACTATTGACAGAGAACTATGGTGGAACGGAAACGGGAGGTTAATGCTTGCGCCGGGTAAGGTTTATAAGGCGACGGTAGCCCCTACTTCTTTCGATCTTAAGACTGATGCCGGATATATGGCCGATCCGGAATATGAACCCGCTTTTATAGAGATTGATCTGCGTGACGTGACTGAGAATGTGAAGCTCGACCAGGTGCGCATACGACGGAAGATGCACCGCCAGCTTGGAGAAGCTACCGTGACATCATCGAGAATACTTTTCTATCACAAAGGGGACACACTCGTTTACAACGCGTCGGAGTTTGTGCTCGCCGAGGGGTCGATGATCGATGCGCTTATCAAGCAGTTGCCCGGCGTCACGCTCAAGGACAATGGCGAGATTACTGTCAACGGTCGCAAAGTCGACGATCTGCTGCTCAACGGTAAGGATCTTTTCAACGGCAACCATAAGCTAATGCTTGAAAACATCGGCGCATACACCGTAAAGGACATTGCCGTATATGAGAAAAACACACTCACGAATGAGTTGCTCGGAAGAGACGACAAGCACGAGAGACACTATTCGATGGATGTTAGACTTAAGCGTCAATACTCAACCGGATGGAACATAAGTGCCGAGGTAGGATACGGTACGCAAGACCGGTATCTTGGAAAACTGTTTGCCCTGCTTTTCTCGGACAATGTTGATTTCAATATTCATGGCACAGTCAACAATCTCTCATCCGGATATAATACTGAGGCATGGTCTCCCGAAAATATGCAGTCAGGTGTTAAGACAACAAAATCAGGAGTCCTAAACTATAAGATTGCGGGTCCAGCTAATAAATGGAGAATAAATGGATATGCTGATATCACTCATGTCACCGATGAATCTGGCATATCGATTGCAACTGAGAGTTTTCTTCCAACCGGTAGCAACTATCAGTATTCATTTAATAATTCACTATCCAAGCATCTTTCTGTAGAGACTACTCATTACCTCATGTTCAGTATTCTTAAGAAAGCTGTGTTCAATGTGTCACCCCGTTTTTGCTATGAGAAGCGCAATAGTGACGGATCGGATATCTCAGGATTGTTTTCGGATGATGTCCGAAATGTCACGGCAGAGCGTATCAGCAACATATATCGTGGCTACAGCAGCCTTGCCGACACGCTCATTTACCGTAATCTAAGCCAAAATGTAATCGACGGACACACATTGAAATCTCACATAGTGGCTGACGGTACATTCAATCTTAAATCCAACAAGCTGCGTTTCACCTTTATAGGCTCTTACGACACAAAAAAAGAGAATGCCTACCAGATGTATATAATAAATCACGCCGATAATGCGACCCCTACAACACAAGATTTTCAGCACAGAGACTTATCGCCCGATCATACAAGAAAGTTAAAAGGCATTGCCGAGTATTTTGTGGATATGGATTGGGCGGACTCCCGCATAGGTTTTGATTACTCATTTGAGAATACCAACACTGTAAATACATCCAATATNTCGAATGCTGCCGACTGGGATCTGTCGGGCGATGCCGACGCCGTGACGATCGCCGATGTGCAGGCACTCCCCGGTTTCGCACCGGTGTTTTCGCCGGAGCTAAGTCACAAAAGTAATTTAGAAACTGATATCCACCATATCTCTGCATCATTCTCGCATATAGATCCAATACCACTATCGGAGAAATATGCTTTAAATATTTATTTTTCACCGTTAGATTTTAAATTTTCAAAACGCCTTTATTACTATGAAAGCAACACTACACCTATTCTATTAAAAAGAAATTCTTTCTTGCCGAAAGCAGATGCCTATATCCGCCTTATGAATAAAAATGGCATGCAAATGTCTATTGGATATGGTCTTGAGAGCAAGGATGCGCCTATGCAGAGCATGGTGACTCTGCCACAGATCGACCCGATGAACACTTATATTGGCAATCCGGACCTGAAACGCAGCCTCACACAGATGGTAATGTTCAGTCTCAGCAAGCCTGTGAAGGGACAGAAATACCATAACATGAGTCTAAACGCACGGTTTATGCAGAGCGCGATCACTCAAGGATATGTGTTCAACACCGTGACGGGCGTGAGATATTTTCATCCCTTCAACGTCGATGGAAACTGGGAGGGCAACGCACAGTATGAGTTCTTTACTCCATTCGGCAACGGCGGCAAGTTTGACTTTAAGACCACAACCACAGGAAGCTATATAAACAGCGTCGATTTGATAGGTACATCCGCAGTTACCGACAATGTGACTTTTGATGCAGACGATCAGAAGCGCCGCTATGTGAAAGACCTCGCTTTTGAAGAGAAGTTGAATATCGGTTACAAATTTGGAGAAAACCGCATATCTGCTCTTGGCGAAGTGCGCCTCAACGACTATCGCAGCAAAGACTCGGGATTCAGTAATTTCACATCCCTGACCGCACGCTACGGTGCATCAGGTGTGTTTGTTCTTCCCGCCGGATTCGGTATCTCAACCGATCTGAACGTCTATACCCGCCGCGGTTTCACTGATTCGCGGCTCAACACGTCGGATGTAGTGTGGAACGCACGGCTCACAAAATCGGTGATGAAAGGCTCGATGATACTTGCCGTGGATGCTTACGACATGCTCAGGCAGCTTAGCAACATCACCTACACGGTCAATGCTCAGGCGCGCACCGAAGTCGTGACCAACGTTGTGCCGGCCTACGTCCTTTTCCATGTGCAATACCGCTTTAACCGTCAGCCTAAAAGGTAGGGTGGTCAGAAGGGGATGTAGTCGCGGGGGTTGACGCGGGTGCCGTTGTACCAGAGTTCGAACGTGGGGCGATTGAGGTTCTTGGCTTTGTCGCGCTCGACGAGGCCGAGGCGCTGGCCGGATACTACTTTGTCGCCACGCGACACAAAGGATGATGTTATGCCGGTGTAGCGGCTCACGAAGTCGTTGGGGTGCTGCACCATGACGACTATACCGTCGGAGGGGGAATTGAATACGTCGAGCACCGTGCCGCGATAAATAGATGATACGGGCTGCGTGGCAAGTGCATCGAAATCGGCATGGCGGGGATCCTGATTTTTCTCGGGCAAGCGCAACTCGGCTCCTTCAAGTGGATTCACAAATTTCATGCCCTGCGCGACGATGGGCGACATAACCGAGAGGTTGAACCGCTCACGCTCACGATATTTGTCGAGAAATTCTTTCTCGGCCTCGGATGCCTTGGCNAGTGAATCGAGGGTGTAGAGGCGCGAAAGGGTGTCGACCGGAAGCTGCGGAAGCACTGTGTCGAGATCGCCTGTAATCACGGCAAGAAGATTGTCGACATATCTGTTGCGCAGGGTGGTTTCGGTGGCAATGCTATCGATGCGCTCGGCAGTCTGCTCATACTGGCGCCGCTCGGCATTGCGCAAGTAACCGGGAAGAATAACTCTCATGGGGGTGTTGACCACAAGGAAGATTCCTACGATAGCAAGAATGACGGCTACTATGACAGCGGTAACAATAAGTCCGGGAGTAGAGAGCCGCAGATGCAGAATGTTGGAAAAGGTGTTTTCGTTGGTGAGGGAAAGACGAAAACGCCGACGCAAGCGCCGACGTATTTCTTTCTCCGCACCGGTGAGTTTTTTACTCATTTGCTACAGGTGGTTGTGATGGCTGTGATGATGATGTGGAAGTTGCGGGTGCCGACTCTGAAGGAGTTACGGCAGTTGCAGTGGTCGATTGCGAATCTTTGATCTCAAAGGTATTGCGATCGGGAGCGTTGTAGATTACGATGCCAAAGTCGGGAGCGGTGGCAACGACGTGCTCGATAATCTGGGTGCGGACGGATTCATATTTTACCCACGAGGTGGCATCACCGTCGGCATAACACCATACCTGAAGGGGCGCTCCCTGAGCTGTGGGAGGCATAAGTCGCACGATAAGGTATTCCTGCGAGGAGATGTAGGGGTGTTTGAGAAGGTACTCGCAGAGATAGGCGCGGAAAAGGCCTGCGTTGGTCTCGATAGAGCCGTTGACCGGTGCGTCACCTCCATTATAGGGCTGACCATTTTTTATAGCGTCGTCGACAAATGACTGCAGCTGAGGATATTTATTTACAATGCGCTGAATGAAAGCACTGTCGGTGTTAACGATACTCGACATGTCGACAAGGAAGTTAACTTCAATAAGACGGCGCCCGATCTCATACATTCCGCGGTAGTTCTGGAACGCTCCAGAAATGAGGGTGTAAGGTGGCAGCATAACAAGGGTATTGTCCCAGTTACGCACTTTCACAACAGTGAGGGTAACGTCCTCGACTGAACCATTGGCAGGGGTGTTGGGCACTATAATCCAGTCACCTACACGGATCATGTCGTTTTGCGAGAGTAAGATGCCTGACACGAAGCCAAGAATGCTGTCCTTGAAGATAAGGAGGAGTGCGGCCGACATTGCCGCCATGCCTGTGAGTAGAGTAAGGGGATCTTTCTGAATAACTACTCCTATGGATACTATTGCGGTAACGACCCAAACTACACCGTGGGCTGAAATAAGCAATCCGCGCAAGGGATGTTTCTTTTCATTCTCGCGATCGTCGAAACGAACCCAAATGAGTGATAGCAGACTGTTGATTCCTATGGCAAAGGCAATATACAACCACACGACAAGTATACGCATGAGTATCGAATGTATTGCATGNTCGGCCTGAAATGCCCAGGGAATAAATGACATTATCACCAGAGGGGTGAGGATGTGNGTGCATTTGGTGGGAATGCGGAGGTCGATAATCTGCTGTGCAAGACGGCTGTTGCGCATCTTNANAATTTTGCGTGCGGCGGCAATAGCTGCGCGCCTGACGATCATTGCCACAAATAGCGCCACCACAAGNATAACTACGGAGTAAAGCACATCGTCGAGACGACGCACATCACCCAGCCCTACAGCATCGAGTATCTTATGGATGAATGACAGAATACCAGTGGCTATGGCGTGAGATGGTATAAGTGTATCGGTTGGAAGTGTCTGCATGGTCATGATTTATTTTTTGCGGTTTGTTTGTTACGGTCATAATATTTCTGAATAGCATCGGTGGCATAGACGGTGAAGAGGGGGAACATGACTATNCCCATCCCCGAGAGTACGCAGCACAATATTTTTCCAATNGGCGTCACGGGGTAGATGTCGCAACCAAGAGTGGTAACCTGGGAGCANCCCCACCAAAAGGCATCCCANTAGTTGGTTACTGCCGAATTAACTCCTCCGCCCTCTTTTTGATAAAATATAAGGGCAGCAAAGTAGGTGACCAAAACGAGNATTGAAACATAGGTCACAAGCATACCGAGGAAACGGTTTTTGGAAATATAGCCTATGACAATGCTCAGTGCCATGCCACCACGCACCAATGGAATAAAGCGGAAAAAGTAAAGTTCCTCGCTTGTCACAAGCCATCCGGTGAATGGCAGCAGATTCAGGTAAGGAATGGAAAGCAACAGGAAGTACCATCTGTGCCGAACGTAATCCCACTTNCTGTCGGCCATCCATAATTCGGCAAAAAAGTCGAATATAAATGCCATGCACACCCAGAACTGGAATACCATGTANTGATGATTCTGAAGGAAGTCACGNTCGCGTATGGAATCGACCGAGATGTATATGATGAGAATCACCGACAACACCAGTACCATGGTGTGCAGTAGGTTCAGAAATATTTTTCTGTGAGCTGGTGACATGACANTAAAANAGTAAACAGTTGAAAACGCGGTGGTGTAAGTGACATTGTCACTCTTGTATAAATATAAACAACCTAACCGCGAAATGAGTTTACACTATGCTCTGCCACGTCAATGCAGATACTTACCATGTGACTATACTGTTGGTGTCACCAACAGTGACGCGGAGCGTGGTTTTCGCACCTGAAACAAGGGGTATGTTGTGCTCTACATGTCCGAAAGGTACGTTCATCGCCACCGGGAAATCATAGGGCGATACCATGTCGGCTATCATCTCCTCCATGAGGGTGTAGTTGGCGTTGGGTCGATAGCCTGTGAACTGACCTACCATCAGACCGGCCAATGATGCCATTTTACCCGATAGACGGAGCTGATATAGAATACGCTCTGTTTTATAGATGGGCTCTTCTATATCTTCTATAAAGAGGATTGAGCCGGGCTTCACAACGTCGAACGGCGTCCCGATCAAATCGGCTATCACTGCAAGGTTGCCTCCGAGCAGCGGACCTGTAGCGAGCCCGGGACGATCGAATTTGGAAGAGGGGAATTTATGTGTGGGTTTCTCTCCTTTCAGAATACTGAAGAGAGCCGCATTGTCGGGGTCGTCGGCACCGCGGGCTATGTCCTTTGTCATGGGCGCATGGACTGAAACAATGCCTTTGCGCGCCATGAGCGCATGGAGTGCCGATATATCACTGAAGCCGACTATCCACTTGGGATCGTGTTGAACAGGAATTCTGTCAAGACGATCAAGCAGATGAACCGCACCGTAGCCTCCACGGCTACAGATAATGGCGCGGACGGATGGATCAGTGAGCGCATGACTGAGGTCATGGAAACGCTCTGTGCCGGTGCCACTGTAGGAGCCGCTTTTGCCAAGTGCGTAGTCGCCTATATAGGGATTCCATCCCTGCTGTTCAAGAACTTTAACGGCTGCATGAACATGCTTTGACTCTATGGATCCAGCGGGAGAGACAATGGCAATGCGGTCGCCCGTAACGAGCGGCGCGGGGAATACCGGAGTAATATCAGCTACGGACATAGATGGGAGGTTTTAACCGGCGGTTGCCACATTGATGCCGTGGTCACGCAACTTCTGCGCGACGCGCTCAAGATCATCGACAGAAACTTTGGAAAGTGTGGTAAGCGGTGTGGGACGGTCGATGGTGTAAAGCATGACTTCACGCGGTTTTATGCGCATGACGGCCTGTATAAGCGCATCCACTTCCTCGTCGGTCGTGTTATCTATAGGCTGGCCTTCAAATTCTCCACGCAAAAGCATAGTCTGCACAATAGCTTTCTCACCGAAGTCCTCAAGCCGTGCTATCACCGCCTCGGAAGTAAAATCCGGTGAATTGGGACGGTCAATGAGACGCATGGTTGAGGTCAGTGCTGAATCAAGCTTGAGAATGGCATTATCGGCGCGCCTGAGAGCATTGACTACGTCGGGACGGTCAATGCGTGTAGAATTGGTTAATACGCTAATTTTGGCGTCGGGATAAAACTCGTCGCGCAGCGCCGTGACAATGTCAATTGCCTCGGGGAACTGCGGATGAAGGGTAGGCTCACCGTTTCCTGAAAAAGTGATTACATCGAGCGCGCTACCCTGACTTCTCATGTCGGTAAGCTTGGCACGCAAGTCGTGACTGAGACGCTCCATCGAAGGGAACCCGGTAGTGCCGGGTCCCTGTGCGTTGAAACCTGCCTCGCAGTAGAGACAGTCGAAGGAGCATATTTTACCGTCGTCGGGCGACAGGTTTATTCCAAGAGAAACTCCAAGCCGACGGCTGTGTATAGGGCCGAAAACCGTGGAGTGGAACAGTACAGTCTGCATCAATCAAGACGAGAAGTTACGGGACAAAATATCAGACGGTAAGGATTTCCTTTTCCTTTGCCGCAAAGAGGTCGTCGATGCGCTTCATGAAGCGGTCATGGAGTTTCTGCATGTCGTTTTCAGCATCTTTCTCCACATCCTCAGGCATACCTTGCTTCACGGCTTTCTTGAGGCCATCGATGCCTTCACGACGTGCATTGCGCACCGAAACCTTGGCCTGCTCAGCCTCGGCCTTGGATTGCTTCACAAGCTGGCGACGGCGCTCCTCAGTGAGGGGCGGGATGGAGAGGCGGATAACTTCACCGTTGTTCTCGGGAGTGATGCCAAGCTCAGAGTTGATAATCGCTTTCTCAATCTCGCGGAACATGGATTTTTCCCAGGGTGTTATGGCAATTGTGCGGGCATCGGGCACGCTTATATTTGCGACGTTGGAAATCGGGCATGTGCTACCGTAGTATTCCACGCGTATTCCATCGAGGATTTTAGGATTTGCCTTACCGGCACGAATATGGGCTAATGACTCGTCAAGGTACTCGACTGCGAGTTCCATCTTCTCTTCAGCATCGCTGAGGTAGGTCTTGGGGTCCATGATGTGTATGTATTTTTTATGTTGTTTTCAATATACAAGCGTGCCGGTTTTCTCTCCGGCAAGGACTTTGGCAAGGTTTCCGGGTGTGTCCATATCGAAAACGATTATGGGCAGACGGTTTTCCTTGCAGAGTGCTGTGGCTGTGAGATCCATCACTTTGAGATTGCGGTTGTAGACTTCATCATAAGTGATTTCATCGAATTTTACTGCCGTGGGATCTTTCTCGGGATCAGCGGTATAGACACCGTCGACACGTGTACCTTTCAGCATCACATCGGCCTCGACCTCGACACCACGGAGCGCAGCTCCTGTGTCGGTGGTGAAAAACGGGTTACCCGTGCCACCCGAAAGTATAGCGACACGTCCCGCTTTCATAGCGTCGATGGCTTTCCACTTGCTGTAGTGCTCACCTATCGGGAACATGTTGATNGCAGTAAACACAGTGGCTTTCTGGCCGATCGCCTCTAAAGCCGAACTGAGGGCGAGTGAATTGATCACTGTGGCAAGCATACCCATCTGGTCGCCTTTGACACGGTCGAATCCCTGGGAAGCTCCTTTGAGGCCGCGGAAGATGTTACCGCCACCAATGACGATGGAAACCTCAACGCCGCTTTCAACAGCCTCTTTGATCTGAGCAGCATACTGGCTCAGACGGGTAGTGTCAATGCCGTGACCGCTTCCGGCGGCAAGTGACTCGCCGCTGAGTTTGAGCAGTACTCTTTTATATGATGTTCTCATTTATCAATCACTATATTACTTTGCTTTTTTATCGGATGAAACGGGTACAGGCGGAATGGGCATACGATAGACACGACGACGGCGATGCTGCACGCGGTCGAAGTATTCCCACTGTTTCTGCACGCTCTGGTTATTCTCAAGTTCGAGATTTGTCTCTGCGTAACGATATCCACACTTGATGTAGATNGGTATCAGTTCGGCAAAAAGGAGGGAGTTGACGCCTTTGTTCTGATACTCGGGTTTCACTGCCACAAGCAGGAGATCAACACGATCGGTTTTTCCCTTGATAGCCTGTAAGAGCGGATACCATCCGAACGGGAANAGTTTTCCNTTGNTTTTCTGTAATGCTCTTGACAGTGACGGCATTGTAATGCCTACTCCAACAAGGCGATCGCACTCATCNACGATGACAACCACATGGTCGAGACGGAGCATCGAAAGATATTCGTCGATATAATAATCAATCTGCTTTGGAGTTAGCTCGGTGTAACCGTAGAGCCCGTCGTAGGCCTCGTTGATGAGACGGAAGAGTTCCTGCCCGTAGTCCTGCTTGAGTTTNTTACGTGATGTGTAAGGGACTGTACGGAGGTTGTATTTTTTCTTCACGATATCGGCAATGCGCTTCATCTTCTCAGGNACGGCGGCAGGGACATCGATGCGGAATTCTATCCAGTCGACTTCCTTTTTCATCCCGAGTCTTTCCATCTGCTGAGGATAGTAGGGATAGTTGTAGATAGTCGCCATTGTGCTGAGATACTCGAATCCTTCGATGAGCATNCCCTCATGATCAAGGTCGGTGAATCCCATCGGGCCAATCATCTCGGTCATGCCTTTTTTGGCTCCCCAACGGCCTACAGCCTTGAACAGCGCATCAACAACCTTGTCGTCGTCGATGAACTCGACAAAGCCCCAGCGCATAACTTTCTCACCGAATTTTTCGTTTGCCTTATGGTTTATTATACCTGTAATGCGTCCGACAGGCACACCACGGCGATAAGCCATGAATGACTGTGCCTCGCAATAGTCGAAGGCNGGGTTCTTGTCGGGGCGCAGTGTCTTTATATCATCGGAAACAAGTGGCGGCACAAATGCGTCGTTGCCGTCGTAGTGTCGTATGCCAAACTCAATGAATTTGGCAAGCTGCTCTTTCACAGGAGCTACGGGATGAACTTCAATCGACATAAATAATAACAGGTTTTATGCGTGACGGACAACAGACGTGAGCCATGCGAGTACAACAATCATTATTGCAAGAAATATCGCTATCAGTATGCCGAGCCGTGAAGCTTTGCGGTCATTGAGAGCCATCTTCAATTCCTGCACATCGGAATAATGCCCTTCAATGGCATTCTGAGCCACTTTGCGACAACGTGAATGCCTCTGCGCCACCTCAGGCGGGCAGGCATCAAGTGTCATATTCAATATTTTTCCAAACGCTACGATATCACTGCGTGTATCCTGACGGGAGAGGTGATCAAGCTGATCAAATCCCACGTCAATCACCTTGAGGTTGCGGATGTTTTCAGTGAAAATAATGCGCTCAGGGGTGAGCTGATGATGCACGATGTGNTTCTGCTGTATGTAGTCAAGTGCGTCGACCAGACAAGTGTTGACCTTTACAAGAATCNTCTCGTCAACCTCACCTTTGCTTATAAGTTTAGCAAGAGAATCACCGTAGACATCATCGGTTATAATCGCACGCCCTACACCAGGTACATCATCGAAATCGTTGATCATGATAATGTTGGGGCTCGCCAAATTGTAGCGTACCTCAAACTCTTTCTCAATCATCGCCTGCATATCGGGATCATCGCGAAACTCCGGACGCAGTGTTTTCATCATGACCCATTTTCCAAATTTCTTGGCAGTGTAGACATGATAAAATTTTTCATCCCACTCGGGCAGATGCTCTATCTCGGTCCACTTTCCGGCAGGATCACTGAATTTGATGTTGTCTGCTTTGTCATCCATAGAATGCAAATTTATGAAAATAATCCATACTTCATAAATTTAAGGTTGTTTTGGTTCAAATAATTGTCTTAATTTGACTATATTTGAGTGATGGAAAATAATCAGTACATAGTTTCAGCACGAAAATACCGTCCGTCGACGTTTAACGCGGTGATCGGTCAGAAGGCTCTGACAATGACTCTGCGAAACGCTATAGCGACCAATCGTCTGGCACATGCGTATCTGTTCTGTGGATCACGTGGTGTGGGCAAGACCTCGTGCGCAAGAATCTTTGCAAAAACAATAAATTGCACTAATCCGACCGCCGACGGCAACCCGTGCAACGAGTGTGACTCGTGCCGGGCATTCAACGAAGGACGTTCGCTCAACATAGTGGAACTGGACGCGGCTTCAAACAACGGTGTNGACGATATACGCAACCTGGTGGATCAGGTNCTGATTCCGCCTACGACGGGAAAGTACAGGGTTTTCATCATCGACGAGGTGCATATGCTATCGTCGAGTGCTTTCAACGCATTTCTGAAAACGCTGGAGGAGCCACCATCATACGCGATTTTCATCCTCGCTACCACGGAGAAACATAAAATCATACCGACAATACTGTCACGATGCCAGATATATGATTTCGCCCGTATAACTCCCGATGACATAACCAATCATCTTGCCGATGTGGCCCGACAGGAGGGTATCGAGGCAGACAAATCGGCACTTGGNGTGATAGCCTCTAAAGCCGACGGTGCAATGCGCGACGCCTTGTCGATATTTGACCAGGTGGCTGCCTCCACGCGAGGACACATCACCTACGAGGCCGCCATAGAGAGNCTAAATGTGCTTGACGGCAGTTATTTCAAAAGATTGTGTGATGCTTTTGCGTCGGCAGATCCCGGAGCAGCCCTACTTGTGTTCAAGGAGATAAGGGATAAGGGGTTTGACACTCACTTTTTCATAAATGGACTGGCAACGTGGTTGCGTGACATGATGGCAGCCCGCGATGTCCGCACGCTTCAGCTTGTGGATGCTCCTGAAGAGGAGAAAAAGCTTATGGCGGAGGCTGCCTCAAAATTTCCGGCAGATTTCTTCTATAAAGCCATGAGCCTATGCAACGATGCAGATCTGCATTACCGTGAGGCCACTAACAAGTCATTTCTTGCGGAGCTATTGCTCATAAAACTGTGCCAACTACTAAGCCCCTCCCCCGCCTTTAGCGAGAAGGAGGAGGGGCATCTTGATACTCTCGCACCTGTAAGACCTACTGCTGCCACCGGAAATACTCAACAAGTCCAGGCAACTACTACTGCTTCATCCCGACCTGCTACNCCNGCGACAACGCAGAAACCACGCGAAACCACAAGTCAGCCGCAGCCTCAGCCTCAGGCTTCATATACTCAAACTCCTACCACCACACAGGCTCCGCGACAAAACAGGCCGCAACCGACGGTACAAATAAGAAATGCCGGCGGATTGCGAAGCAGCGGACTTTCACTGCGCAACATAAATGATGTTGCCAGTGACAATAAACCAGAAAGCGTGCAATCACAAAGCACGGGAAGTAAAACCAAGAGTGCTGCGTTCAGCAATGAACGGTTGCGTGAAGTGTGGCAGGGATACATGGATGCACGTCCGTCGGAAAAACGTCTCGTGAACACCATGCGTGCCTCCATACCGAAAATAGGGGATGACACTACTTCTCTTACTATCGTTGTTGAAAATGAACTTCAACGTGCAATGATGGAGGAGGAAAAAGCAAGACTTCTCCCCTATCTACATAAAAGTCTCAACAATGATTTCGTGACGCTGAA
This sequence comes from Bacteroidales bacterium, assembly GCA_014800445.1. GTDB lineage: Bacteria > Bacteroidota > Bacteroidia > Bacteroidales > Muribaculaceae > JAFLTL01. Next base: position 29,089 of record JAAVGC010000026.1, read on the forward strand.
TGTTGAGGTAAACTCCGGAGATGGCAATCCACGCACCTGGACTGACCGTGAGGTTTACCAACATCTCCTTGAAAAAAATCCCCAGATGGCTGATTTTGTCAAAGAGCTTGATCTACGACTTTCATAGAANCACAGCAGTAAAAAGATTAGTGGCGCACAAATTTGTGCGCCACTAATCTTTAGTTAAGTATCTTCATTATCTTCAAGCCTTATTGGGGGTAATTTACGTTGAAGATGACGCTGACGTTGTAGGTTTTCTTAATCATGGGGAAGGTGTTGAGTGACTCAAGTGATGAGCCGGCATCGGCCACTCCATAAGCTACTTCCTCGGCCATGTCATTCATCGCGGCGGCCTTGAGCATACGGGGCTGAACAACAGTTGTGGTAGTGACAGGCATATTACCGTCGACAATCTGGAGTGGTTCGGCAAGTGTGCCGTTGAAGGTCTGCACCATATAAGCGGCTTTGTCGCGGGCATTCTCCAATGCCTGAATGCGCCCGCGGCGATCGTACTGCTCCATGTCATTGTTTTTCATCTCGCCAAAAGAGAGAGATGCTACTCCCTGCTTGTCGAGAGAGGAAATGAATTTGTTGAGCTGCTCAGGATTGTGAAGTTTTATATCATACTGTTTAGATATTGCGTACGGCCCATTGCGCCAACGCCAGTAATCGCCAAGTTCGGAAATGTTGATATCCTTTTTGGCTATGCCCGCTTTGTCGGCAGCTTTGATTACTCGATCCTCAAGCACNTCAATGCNTACCAGCGTGTATTTGATATCTTTTTTCTTACCTTCATATACTTTGTCGCCTACCTTGAACTGAAATTTCGCATCNGGCAAAGTGGAATCATAGAGCGACTGGTCAAAACTGATACCTGACGAGTAATCGCCATAGTCAATAAATACCATGCCTTTAAAGTCAATGCGATGATACTCTTTTTCGGTGAGAAGAAGATGCACTTCATCTGGCTGAACTGTGAGTTCAGATTTTCCAGTGACTGATATTGTGTTTTGTGCCATGATAGAAGGCATAATTGCTGACAGCATTATAAACAGTAGTGTTAATTTCTTCATAGGTCAGTTATCTTTTCAGTTAAACACTCGTAGATATGAAAAAGATTACGAACGGCGACCAGGTGATGTCAATATGTCCATAATCAGTTCTTCTTGCAAGAGATAAGCGTTGCGTCGACTGCCGTTGCCTTTTGCTTCGGCATCAAAACGGCGGATGAGTGATATGATGTCGATAAGTTGCCAAGGGTTATATTTAGACTTGCACAGTAAAATATCGGATAATTGCCATGTGCCTCTCAACCCAAGAGCCTTGGCTACGTTCTGATCACCTCCCGGCGTGTAGTACGCCACAAGNGTNGATGAAAAAAGATCGAAAAGTGTGAAGGATGTAATTGCCCACGGATTGTTTTTCTGATTGGCTGTGAAGTGCTTTGCAATTTTTATTGCTTTCACATAATCTCTTCCTGCCAAGGCATGCTTAAGCTCAAAATTGTTGTACTCNGTGCTTACACCTATCAAGCTCTCTACACTCTCAGGTGTGACGGTTGCTCCCTCACCAAGCGCAACGCTCATTTTTGCCACTTCATTGTAGATGCGCGATAGATCAGTGCCNACAAACTCCTTTATCATCTCCAATGCCTTNGGTTCATAACGCAATCGCTTCTTCTCAAGAAAATCGACAAGCAAGGCATTGATGTGGGATTCCTTCTCTTTTTTAAATTCAATATCCACTCCGCCACCTTTTTTTACAGCCGTNGTAAATTCCTTACATGATGGATTNTCACCACGCGCGGCAACGACCAATAGTGTGGATGGTGATGGGGAGGCAGCGTAGGATGACAGCTTGTTTAACCATCNTCCTCCCGCCGTCTGTGCCTCACGGACAATCACTACGAGACGGTCAGCCATCATGGGATAACGGCGGCATATATCCATCACATCGTCGGGTGTCTTCTCGGCAGCATAGAAAGTGAACATATTGAAAGGACGGTCAGGCTCGGGCAGATACTCTGAAAATAGCCGCACAATCTCATCAATGAAGAAACCNTCCTCACCGTGAATGTAATAGACTGGTGCCACTTTACGTGCGGCAATCTGCTTCCTTATATTATCGACCGGATTTTCCATATAGCAAATATAGAAAATATTGTGTTTATAAGCTGTGAACAAAGTGTGGATAATGATGAAAATGTGTAGAAAGCAATGTTAATATCGATGGTGNATATCAACANATCAGAATGAGTAAAAAATTAAGTCANGGAAGTGTTGAGAACCCAGCACGATATCATCAGCGAATGTGATGTTTCTGAACAACGTTTTCTACACTTTTGAAGCTATTTACAAGTAAAAATTATTAACTTTGCATGAAATCAACAATGTGTTTATAAAGCCGTAGTAAGCTGATTCATAAAAGAGTCATTGTAGATAACGGTTATATAACCCATTGATAACGGATGATAAGTGACAAAGGCAAGATAAGACCNATAAAGTTGTAGTGCATTGTCAACATCCATTACTATTACTACAAAAATTTTTTTTCAAAGAATTCAAATTATAAAATAATAATAATGAAAGCCGACGAAAAGTGTAGCTGCGGTGAATCACTGAAGGAGGAGATCCAGAGGCTGAAAAAAGAAAGGGGGGCGGTGATCCTCGCCCACTATTATCAGCAGGGGGAAATCCAGGATCTGGCGGATTTCATAGGCGACAGTCTTGCCCTGGCTCAAATAGCGCGGACTCTCAAAGAGGATGTGATTGTGCTCTGCGGGGTGCATTTCATGGGTGAGACGGCCAAAATACTGTGCCCTGACAAAACGGTGCTTGTTCCGGATGTGAATGCCGGCTGCTCGCTTGCCGACAGCTGCCAGGCCGACGAGTTCGCTGAGTTCATCAAGGCACATCCTGACCACACGGTGCTGAGTTATGTTAACACCTCGGCAGCAGTGAAGGCTCTGACGGATATCGTTGTGACTTCGTCGAACGCACTGTCGATAGTAAAACAGCTTCCTGAGGATGCGAAAATCATATTTGGACCTGACAGGAATCTTGGTAGCTATATCAACAGGATGACCGGCCGGGAAATGGTGCTATGGGACGGCGCATGTCACGTGCATGAACAGTTCTCAGTCGAAAAGCTTATAGAGCTTAAAAAGGCTAATCCCGATGCAGAAGTGCTTGCACATCCTGAATGCAAGAAAGTGGTGCTGATGCTTGCCGATGTAGTGGGCTCGACAGCGAAGCTGCTCAAGCATGCTCAGGAAAGCGAAGGTAAAAAATTTATCGTGGCAACCGAGAGCGGCATACTGCATGAGATGCGCAAGTCGTGTCCNGACAAGGAATTCATACCGGTTCCTCCGACCGACAGCACTTGCGGTTGCAACGATTGCAGCTACATGAAGCTGAATACTCTCGAGAAGCTGCGTGACTGNCTGAAAAATATGTCGCCTGCGATAGAAGTTGACGCAGAGACAGCAGCAAAGGCTGTGAAGCCTATAGAGAGAATGCTTGAAATGAGCAAGTGACATTTAACACATGTAATATACAGAGAGGATAGTAAATTTGTGTCATGGAATACAATCATAGAGATATAGAATCGCGCTGGCAGCAGCAGTGGAAGAAGGATAACACCTACAAGACAGAAATAGATAACAGCCGTAAAAAATACTATGTGCTGGACATGTTTCCCTATCCCTCGGGAGCAGGTCTGCACGTGGGACACCCGCTCGGCTANATAGCATCGGATATATATTCGCGTTTCAAACGCCTTCAGGGTTTCAATGTGCTTCACCCGATGGGTTACGATGCCTACGGTCTGCCCGCGGAGCAGTATGCGATACAGACGGGTCAGCATCCNGAGAAGACTACCAACGACAATATCAAGCGCTACAAAGAGCAGCTTGAAAANATAGGTTTCTGCTATGACTGGAGCCGTGAACTGAGAACTTGTGATCCGGAATATTACAAATGGACTCAGTGGGCTTTCGAGCGTATGTTCGAGTCATATTATGACACAAAACTGAACAAGGCCATGCCTATCGCATCACTTGTAGAACACTTCGAAAAGGAGGGAAGCAAGGGTGTGAACGCTGCTTCGGGTCGTGATCTCACTTTCACAGCCGATGAGTGGAAGGNAATGAACGAGAAGGAGCAGAACGANGTGCTGATGAATTACCGNNTNGCNTATCTNGGCAACACGATGGTGAACTGGTGTCCGGCTCTGGGCACTGTGCTTGCCAATGATGAGGTGAGCGAGGGTGTGTCGCTTCGCGGCGGTTACCCTGTAGAACAGAAGCTGATGTACCAGTGGTGTCTGCGTGTGTCGGCCTACGCTCAGCGTCTGCTCGACGGTCTTGATACGATCGACTGGACCCCTTCGCTCAAGGAGACCCAACGCAACTGGATCGGCCGCAGCGAGGGTGCCGAGATGAAGTTCAAGGTCGATGGCAATGACGATGTGGTGATGGAAATCTTCACTACACGCGCCGATACAGTGATGGGTGTTACCTTCATGGTGCTTGCTCCCGAAAGCAAATATGTGGATCAGCTTACTACCCCCGAACAGCGTGCCGAGGTTGATGAGTATATCAATTCGATCAAGCACAAGACCGAGCGCGAGAGAATGATCGACAAGAAGGTCACCGGTGTGTTTACAGGTGCCTATGCAATCAACCCGCTTACGGGTAAGAAAATTCCGGTGTGGGTAAGCGATTACGTGCTCGCCGGCTATGGAACAGGTGCCATCATGGCTGTGCCGGCTCATGACAGCCGTGACTATGCTTTTGCAAAGAAATTCAATCTCGAGATCATACCTCTTATCGAGGGTGCAGACGTGAGTGAGGAGAGCTTCGATGCCAAGAGCGGTATAATGATCAATAGTGACGGTGGCGAACTCAACCTGAACGGTCTCGAGGTGAAAGAGGCTATAAAAAAGGCGAAGGAATTTGTAGAGGCAAAGGGTATAGGCAAGGTGAAGGTGAATTATCGCCTGCGTGACGCCATATTCAGCCGTCAGCGCTACTGGGGCGAGCCGTTCCCGGTTTATTACAAGGATGGCATACCTCACCTGCTGAGCGAGGACAAACTCCCGCTCCTGCTGCCTGAGGTGGACAAGTATCTGCCTACCGAAACCGGCGAACCGCCACTCGGACGTGCGAAGAACTGGACGACTGAGGAGGGCTATCCTCTCGAACTCTGCACGATGCCCGGTTTCGCCGGATCGAGCGCCTACTATCTGCGCTACATGGATCCTCACAACAACGAGGCACTCGTGTCGAAGGAGGCCGATGAATACTGGAGAAATGTGGATCTCTACATAGGCGGCACGGAACATGCTACCGGTCACCTGATCTACAGCCGCTTCTGGAACAAATTTCTCTATGACTTAGGTGTAGTCGTGGAGGAGGAGCCGTTCAAGAAGCTTATCAACCAGGGCATGATACAGGGCCGAAGCAATTTCGTGTACCGCATCAAGGACACAAACACATTTGTGACGCTCGGAAAGAAAGATGACTATGATGTGACTCCGATCCACGTGGANGTNAACATCGTGAGCAACGACGTGCTCGATCAGGAGGCATTCAAGAAGTGGCGTCCGGAGTATGCAACGGCAGAATTCATCACGGAGGATGATGGCCGCTATGTGTGCGGTTGGGCTGTAGAGAAGATGTCGAAGTCGATGTTCAACGTGGTAAATCCCGATGATATCATCGAAAAATATGGTGCCGACACTCTGCGACTCTATGAAATGTTCCTCGGCCCGCTCGAGCAGAGCAAACCTTGGGACACCAACGGTATCGACGGTGTAAACCGTTTCCTGCGCAAACTGTGGGGTCTTTACTGGAAAGGTGGCGAATGGCTGGTTGACGACAGTGAACCTTCGAAGGATTCGCTCAAATCGCTTCACAAGCTGATAAAGAAGGTGACTCAGGATATAGAGAATTTCTCTTACAACACTTCGGTGGCTGCCTTCATGATATGCGTGGGCGAACTTGCCTCGCAGAAATGTCACAGCCGCAAGGTGCTTGAGCCGCTTCTGATACTTCTGGCTCCGTTTGCGCCGCACATCACCGAGCAGCTCTGGCATGATCTGGGCAACACAACGACAATATGCGACGCCCAGTGGCCTGAATGCAACGAGGAATACCTGGTGGAGGACACGAAGACTTATCCTGTGCAGGTGAACGGCAAGGTGCGCTACAATGTGGTGGCTCCTGCTTCGGCAACACAGGCCGAGGTCCAGGAAATCGCACTCAGCAATGAGGCTGCCGCCAAGTGGCTCGAAGGTAAAGAGCCGCGTAAGGTGATAGTGGTGCCGGGACGCATCGTAAACATCGTGCTTTGATGAAAAGTATCGTATTCGCTACAAACAACGCTCACAAACTCGCAGAAGCGAGGGCTATCCTTGAGGGTAAGGTCGAGGTGAGGTCGCTCAATGACATCGATTGTCATGACGACATACCTGAAACGGCTCCTACACTTGAAGGAAACGCTCTGATGAAAGCGAGATGGGTGAGCGAACGCTATGGTGTGGACTGCTTTGCAGATGACACCGGACTTGAGGTGGACGCTCTCGGCGGTGAGCCGGGAGTGAGGTCCGCCCGGTATGCTCCCGGAGCGGGGCATGACTCGGCCGCCAACATGAAACTTCTGCTTGAAAAACTTACAGGTAAGAGTGACCGCACCGCCCGGTTCAGGACGGTTGTGGCTCTTATAACCGACGGTAAGGAACGGACAGTGGAGGGAAAATGCGAGGGACGCATCACAGAATCGCCATCGGGTGCGGGCGGTTTCGGCTACGATCCGGTGTTTCAGCCGGCAGGTGAAAGCCGCACGTTTGCCGAAATGAGCGAGGGTGANAAGAATGCTATAAGCCATCGTGGAGAGGCCATGAGGCGTCTCGCTGAACTTTTAAGCGTCAGTTAGGTGTGAAATTACGCAGGGTACTGACAGCTGTTTCAGCTACATTTGTGCTGTGCTCGCACGGGCAGGATATCCCTGACTCGCTTTTTGAGACGATCGATGAGGTGGTAATCACTACCCCGAAAGGGATAAGGAAACTTAACAGGGCTACCAATACCGAGTTGATCACGGCATCGGAACTGACACGGGCTGCCTGTTGCAATCTTGGGGAAAGTTTCACAACCAATCCGTCGGTAGATGTGAATTACAGTGACGCAGCTACCGGCGCACGACAGATACGTCTTCTCGGTCTCTCGGGCAGCTACGTGCAAATGATGACCGAGACCATACCAAATTTCCGTGGCGCTTCAGCACCCTACGGTCTCGGTTACATTCCCGGGCCATGGATGCAGTCGATACAAGTGTCGAAGGGAGCTTCATCGGTAAAGAACGGTTATGAGTCGATAACCGGCCAAATCAATGTGGAGATGAAGAAACCTCAGCTTGATCCTTCACTATCGATCAACGGCTACTATGACATGATGAACAAAGCGGAGTTTAATGCCGACGGTAATGTTCATCTCGGACGTAACTGGAGCGCCGGGGTGCTGACGCACTTTGAAAACGGATTCACCGGGCATGACAGCAACGATGACGGATTTATGGATATGCCCCGTATCATGCAGATATCGGCTATGCCCCGCGTTGCTTATCTCGGTACAAATTACGTGTTTCAAGCGGCTGCAAAGTTTCTTGACGAACGGCGCCGGGGAGGTCAGGACGAGCATCATGTCCATAACATGATGGCTGGTGTGCCTCTGTATAAAATCAATATAGATACCCGCAGATGGGAGGGGTTTGCAAAGAACGCCTACATTTTTGACCGCGAGAATGACGGTAATATAGCTCTTATTGTCTCGGGTTCATCGCATGATCAGAATGCAGCTTATGGTTTGCGGTTATGTGATATCAGGGAGAGTGAACTGTATTCATCGCTGATGTTTGAGCGCAAATGGAATGAAAGACACCAACTCAGCACGGGTCTTTCACTGGTGCATGATCATTATAATTTCAATTACCGCCTTTCGACAGACGGTAGTGGAAATATGTCGCACAAAACGAGTAATGAGACTGTTGCCGGCGGCTATGCCCAATACACGCTTAATGCCGATGAAAAGGTTGTGGCTATGGCCGGAGTGAGACTTGATCACAGCAGTCAGTATGGTATGATGTTCACTCCCCGAATGCATCTTCGCTACAATGTGAGTCAGGATATTTCGCTTAACGCATCGGCAGGTCGAGGCTACCGGTCTCCGCATCCGCTTGCCGAATACTCCTATATGCTCGCTTCATCACGCCGGATGGAAATAGATGGAAATCTTAGCCGCGAAGCGGCGTGGAATTATGGTGCCGGAGTGAGCTGGGCAGTGTATCCGGGTGGCAAAAAACTGTCGCTATCGGGAGAGTATTATTACACGGATTTTTCCAATCAGCTGATGCTCAATCTTGACCGCGATCCTCATGCAGCTTACATCTATTCCTATAAAGGAACCTCTTACTCTCATGCTGTGCAGACAGAAGTGTCGCTGGAGGCTACTGAGGATATAATTCTGACTGCCGCATGGCGACTGACTGATGTGAAGGCGTGCTATACGGGAGATAAGTTGACTCAAAAACCTCTGACTTCAAGAAACAAAGGACTGTTTACTCTTGGTTGGTCACCCAATATGGGATTATGGCAAGCCGATGTAACTTTTGCAGTGAACGGCGGTGGACGTATGCCTACGCCGTATGTGACATCAACCGGAGAATTGTCGTGGCCGGAATGCTATAAAGCCTATGTGCAACTCAATGCGCAGGTAACGCGTAATTTCAGACACTGGTCAGTGTATATCGGCGGCGAGAATCTGACGAATTTCCGTCAACGTAACCCGATAGTGGATGCATCAGATCCCTGGGGAAAGAATTTTGACGCTACAATGATCTATGGCCCACTACAGGGCGCAATGGTCTATGTGGGTTTCAGATATAATATCACCAAATATTTATGAAGTTCAATTAAATAATCATTATGAAGAAATTTATATTTATCATGCTGCTTGCTATGTTGCCAATGATGGCTGTGGCTGCTACAAACGGTAAGGATGACAGCACCAAGACTGTGGTTTTTACTGTCAGCCCTAAAATGCACTGCAAGAACTGCGAGAACAAGATAAAAAACAATATGAGATATGAAAAGGGTGTGAGCCGCATAGCAACAGATCTGAAACAGCAGACTGTCACTATCACTTATGACTCTGAAAAGAANAATACAGAGAATCTGTCAAAAGCATTCAAGAAAATCGGTTATACGGNCAAGGAGTGCAAGGCAGATGTGGCNGCTGAAAAAAAGAAAACAGATAAATAGTTTAACTTAATAGAATTAATAAATCTAAAGAATCATATCATGGGAATCAAATCACAAGTTCTTGCAATTTCGACACTGGCAGTGACGATGCTTGCCGGATGTCAGAAGAGTTATACGCCTGTAGATACTTTCAAGGAGGCTGATGATCCTCTGGCTCTCACAGCAGAGGAAACCGCACAATGGNACGCTGTGGAAAGCGGACTTCACGGTGCATGGGGCGACACCGATCTGCGCTACAGCCGCAGCACTGTGCCTCAGGATGTGAGCACGGAGGCATGTGAAGTAGTGGCATGGAAAGGTGAGAAAGAATCGGCTCAACTCGTGCTGTGGTCGACCGACAGCGTTGAGGGTATCACCTGCGAAATAGGAGATTTCAAGTCGGATGCCGGTACACTTCCTGGAAGCATAGCCGATGCAAAGTTTGTGCGCTACACGATTGCCGACAGCCTGTTCAGTGTGGGTAAATCCACACGCCTCATGCCTGACATGCTTGACTCGCTGAAAACGTTTGACATGGATGGCAGGACCGTAAGACCGATGTGGATTACTATTTCAGTGCCTGAAAACGCGACTGCCGGACTTTACAACACCGATGTGACCGTGAAGGGTGTGAATGGTGAAGAGGTAGTGCTTCCGATGACTCTCGAAGTGCAGGATCACACTCTCGCATCGCCCGACAAGTGGAACTATCATCTCGACTTGTGGCAGCATCCCACGGCTGTGGCACGCGCTCAGGGGCTGGAAGTGTGGAGCGATGAGCATTTCGCCGCGATGGTACCTCTGATGGAGCGTCTGGCAGCTGCCGGCCAGAAAGTGATAACCGCCAATCTTAATAAGGATCCCTGGAACCACCAGTGCTACGACGGTTATGATAACATGATCAACTGGACTCTCAAGAAGGACGGCACATGGGAATATGACTACGCGGTGTTTGACCGCTGGGTGGAAATGATGATGGGTCTCGGTATCGACGAGATGATCAACTGCTACTCGATGGTGCCGTGGAACTGCGAGCTCGAATATTTCGACGAAGCCAAGGGTGAGAAGGTGACGGTGGTCGCTGAGCCGGGCACCGAGATCTTTGGTGAGATATGGGAACCGTTCCTGCTTGATTTCAAGAAGCACCTTGGTGAAAAAGGATGGCTTGAAATCACAAATATCGCTATGGACGAACGTTCGCCCGAGGCTATGGACGCTGCAGTGAAAGTGCTTGAAAAGTGCGCTCCGGAGATGGGCTTCGCGCTTGCCGACAATCACAAGTCGTACAAGAAGTACACGATGATGCGCGACGTGTGTGTGGCTCAGGGACAGCCGGCAGAGCACAGTGATATAGAGGCTCGCCGCGATCAGGGTTATAAGACAACGTTCTATGTGTGCTGCGGCCCGCTGTACCCCAACACGTTCACTTACTCGCAGCCATTTGAGGCTGAACTTCTTGGCTGGTATGGTCTTGCATGGGACTATGACGGGATGCTCCGCTGGGCTTACAACTCATGGCCTGCTGATCCGCAGGTCGACAGCCGCTATGGTAACTGGAGTTCGGGTGACACCTATCTTGTGTATCCTTACAACCGCTCGTCGATGCGCTTCGAGCGCTTGATCGACGGTATCGAGGCAGCAGAGAAAGTGCGTGCCCTGCGTGCGGCCGGCGTTGACGTGAGTGGAGTGGAGACTGTGCTTGAGGAAATCAGAAACTCAAATGTGAATGATCCTAAGCAGCCTTGGCAGGCTGTCACAAAGAAAGCCCGCAAGGCACTCAACGAGGCATCGAGAAAATAAAAAAAGAATCAAAATCAGTTTGTCGGGATTCCCGGAGTAATCCGGGGATCCCGATGCTTTTTGGATTCTAAGAGAACCCGGAGAACTCGGAGGGTTCAGAATAATCGGATTTATTGGAGCTACATCAAGCTGAAATGAAAAAAATGAGTATGTAGGGGATATTTTTTTGTAAAGAGGTAAAAATTATGTAATTTTGCGGCGGTTTTTCGCGAGGCCTGTCCTTGTGTTAGCCACAGAACACAATTCAATAAGTTTCACAAATGAACCATTACGAGACCGTTTTCATTTTAACTCCCGTTTTGTCTGATCAGCAGATGAAGGAAGCGGCTGCCAAGTTTGTGAAGGTACTCACCGACAACGGTGCTACCATCGTGAACGAGGAGGAGTGGGGTGTAAAAAAACTTGCTTACCCCATCGAAAAGAAGAGCACCGGTTACTATGTGCTCGTAGAGTTTGACGGCGATCCGACTCTTGTCAAGAAGCTCGAGACCGCATTCCGTCGTGACGACAATGTGATGCGTTTCCTTGTCTTCCGTCTTGACAAGTACGCAGCCGAGTATGCTGCCAAGCGTCGCTCGCTTGCCAGCGCTCCCAAGGCCACAACAGTTGAACCCGCACAAACCGAAGCTTGATCATGGCACAGAACAATTCAGAAATCCGCTATCTGACTCCCCTGTCGGTAGACGTCAAGAAGAAAAAGTACTGCCGTTTCAAGCGTAGCGGCATCAAATACATCGACTACAAGAATCCTGAGTTCCTCAAGAAGTTCCTCAACGAGCAGGGTAAGATCCTTCCCCG
>JAAVGC010000027.1 GCA_014800445.1 Bacteroidales bacterium
GAAAGTTGCGAAGTTTCAGAAAGCCAAGAAATAGCGCAGATAGACGCTTTCCAAAGTTTAGAGAACCGCTGTTCTCTTATTCAGCATCCCGCCGCTCTAACCCGAAGAGGGCTTCTGCAAGCGATTTGCAAAGCAAAATTAGAAATTACGATGAAATGACACAAGTAATCATTCAAATTTTTATTTAAATGACTATTACTTGTGACAGTAAGTTGGAGTTGCCTGAATACAGGGAAGTGTCACACTTTCGCACCCCAGTGGGGAGGATCAGTGTGCGTGGGAGCTGTGGCGTCGGCGAGAGGGGGAGATCAGTGCGGGAGCATGGCGAGGAAGGCTTCCTCGTCGATAACCGGTACTCCGAGTTTTTCAGCTTTCTGAAGCTTGGAAGGCCCCATGTTGTCACCGGCAAGTATAAAGTCGGTCTTCTTTGATACTCCGCTACCGTTTTTGCCACCGTGCGCTTCAATGATGGCTTTGTACTCGTCGCGCGAGTGGTGAGTGAATGTGCCGCTTATGACGATTGTTTTACCGGCAAAGGTGTCGGAAAGTGCGGTATCATGTCCGTCGGGCATAGCCTTCTGTATGCCTGCCTGACGCAATCTGTCGACTATAGTGCGGTTTTCCTGATTACCGAAATACTGGATGATGCTTTCGGCGATACGGGGGCCTATATCCTCGATTTCGACCAGACGTTCGTAGGGAGCGTTGGCAATTGAGTCAATGTCGCCAAGTGCGCGTGCAAGTTTCTTTGATCCAGTTTCACCAACGTAGGGGATGGATAGAGCATAGACCACGCGCTCAAATGGCACCTGACGGCTTTCATCAATCCCCTTGATGATGCGGTTGGCTCCCTTGTCGGCTACGCCTTCAAGCGCTGTCAGCTTTTCAACCGTGAGATCATATATGTCGGCGATATCTTTGACAAGCCCGGTTGTGACAAGCTGCATCACCATCTCTTCGCCTATGCCTTCGATGTTCATCATGCGTCGGCCCACAAAGTGTTCGATACGTCCGGCAATCTGTGGAATACACCCTGATTTGTTGGGGCATACCCATGCAGCTTCTCCCTCGATTCTCACGAGCGGTGTGCCACATGACGGACATTGAGTGACAAACTCCACGCGCTTTGCGTCGGGCTGACGCTGAGATTCATCCACGCCTGTTATTTTCGGGATAATCTCACCTCCTTTTTCCACCCAGAGCATGTCATGCTCATGCAGGTCGAGACGTTGCATTATGTCCTGATTGTGGAGCGAGGCACGCTTCACGACGGTACCCGAGAGAAGTACCGGTTCGAGGTTGGAGACTGGCGTTATCAGCCCCATGCGTCCGACCTCAAATGACACGTAGCGCAGGCGCGTGAGGGCTCTCTCGGCAGGGAATTTGTAGGCTATGGCCCAACGCGGCGACTTGGCGGTAAAGCCGAGATTAAGTTGCTGCTTGAGAGAATTAACCTTGAATACAAGTCCATCGGTGGCTACCGGCAGTGCTTTGCGCTCTGTGTCCCAGTAGGAGATATATTCGTTTACCTGCTCAAGTGAGTTGAGCAGACGCACATGTTCGGAAATACGGAATCCCCAGGACCGTGCAGCCATGAGGTTATCGTAGTGATTATCGTAGGGGAGTGTATCGCCGAGAACGTAATAGAAGATCGCATCAAGACCGCGTTTCGACACTTCCTTGGGGTCAAGGAGCTTCAGTGTTCCCGATGCTGCGTTGCGCGGATTGGCAAAGAGCGGTTCCTCATTGAAGGCGCGCTCGGCATTGAGGCGCTCAAATTCTTTCCACGGCAGCAATACTTCGCCTCGTATCTCGAGATTTCGTGGCCATCCCTCGCCCTGGAGGGTGAGAGGAATGCTGCGTATAGTCTTGATATTGTNGGTGACGATGTCGCCNNGTGTGCCGTCGCCTCGTGTCACGGCTCTAACAAGTCTGCCATCCTCATATATGAGTGAAATCGACGTACCGTCAAATTTCATCTCNCCCACAATNTTGAACTGCTCTCCTTCAAGTCCTTCTTTCACGCGCGTGAAAAATGCATCGACTTCTTCGATACTGTANGTATTGCCGAGTGANAGCATCGGGCGTATGTGGAGCGCCTGTTCAAATCCTTTNGTGAGNTCAGAGCCTACGCGATGTGTGGGAGATAGCGGATCATCGACTTCGGGAAATTCTTTTTCNAGCTGCTCAAGTTCTTTAAGCAGCATATCAAATTCCCGGTCGGAAACCGTTGGATCGTTAAGGACGTAATACCTGTAGTTATGGGCGTTGATGACACGGCGTAGTTCCTCGGCGCGCTGTTGTGGTGACATGTCAGTGGTGAGGTCGTTGGTGAATTGGCTTGAAAAACCTGATTAAAACAAAAACGCCGCTTTGTGCGGCGCATGTTCACATTGTGCCGATCACTCGGCGTGCACCGATATAACGGTGTTTGTAGTAAGGGGCAGAAGTGGTATCAATCCTGACTCCACCTGAAGTGGCAGAGTGGATGAATGTGACTTCATCNGTCTCAGGGTCATAGTCAATCGCTATGCCCACGTGACCTACTCGGTGAGTGCCGCCTGCGCGTCCTCCAAANAAGAGGAGGTCGCCGGGAAGAATGTCTGATTTCTGGTCTATTTCAAGTCCCTGAAGGTATTGATCACGCGACGATGATCCGAGCGAGTAACCAAATTCCTTGAAAATATGGGTAGTGAATCCNGAACAGTCAAATCCTTTTGTGGTTTTGCCGCCGCGGCGGTAACGGGTGCCGATAAATTTGTTGGCGTAGTCAAGTATGTCCTGGGCGAGCTGCATGTGCTCGTTTTCCTCCTCCATGAGAAGCTCCATGCCTGCGGCCGATGAAACGGTGAGGCTGTTGATCAGATCAAACTTGTAGGTACCTGCGTCAGCGACAATATCGAAATCGGGCTGCAGATATGTGGTCTGCGGCTCNTCGGCNGANGCGGCNAATGGTGTAGCCGCTGCTATGGCCAGAAATGCCGAAATAATGAGATTGCGCATTGCTTACAAAGATTACCTGGGTTAGATGTGGCTTTGATTGGAAGGCCACATGCAAATATAGCAAAAATGACAGAATTATGCCGGCTGTGATTGGCTCAATTTATGTTAAAAATGACTATTTTCGCACGCCNGAATATTTCGTGCGACAATTATGGGAAAAGAGATTGAAAGAAAATTNCTGATGGCCGACGACAGTTGGCGCAGCAAGGTGGTGANGTCGGTTGAGATGCGGCAGGGGTATCTGTCGCGTCGGCCTGAAGCGACNGTGAGAGTGAGAGTGTCAGGTGACCGCGCATGGGTTACTGTCAAAAGCAAAAATCGCGGTACCGAACGAAACGAGTGGGAGTACGCGATTCCGGTNCAGGATGCNATCGAGATGCTTTCAGCCGATGGTATGATTCAGGGAAATATTCTGAGTAAGACGCGTCACATTGTGAACTATGGNGGCTTCAAGTGGGAGNTCGACGAGTTTCATGGAATCCANGAGGGGCTTGTTGTGGCTGAAGTGGAAATGGGATCGGTNNANGATTATGTGCCTATACCGNCGTTCATAGGCAAGGAGGTTACGGGCGACNCGGCTTATTACAATTCGACTCTTGCAGGCTAAAGAATGAAGCTATAAAGCAAAGCGAGTGTTTCTGCACATTATGTGCGGAAACACTCGCGTGTGATATGTGCTTTGCCAGATTGACTATNTTGCCGGCGACTTGTGCCGGATGNGGTAGACTCTGACNGTTGTCGGATGCGTGATTATTTCACTGCATCGGTAAGCTCAGAACCGGCTTTGAATTTCACAACCTTGCGAGCCGGAATCTCAATCTTGGCCTTGGTTGCGGGGTTGATACCGGTGCGGGCGGCCTTCTCTGCTACAGAGAATGTGCCGAAGCCTATGAGCGAAACTTTGTCATTTGCAATGAGGGCTTCGGAGATGGATGCGATCATTGCATCCAGTGCGTCTTTCGATTGAACCTTTGAGAGGCCGGATTTTTCCGAAATAGCGTTTACAAGTTCAGTCTTGTTCATAATTATTTGTGTGATAACGTTGAAAAATATTCAGGGGATAAATATAGGGCTTAATTCTGTATTGATGCAAGAAAAAACATAAAAAAAGTGCCTTCCGGCATGAANTTGTTGTCGGGAGAGCGAAAAATCATTCTTTTTCCGACAATTCAAGCCAGCGCAGTTCTTTCTCGTCAAGAATATCGGAAACCTCTTTATATCGGGCTGCGAGTTCCGATATATCACGGTCATCGGTCTGCGAGCCGTTGAATATCGCTTCAAGCGCTTTCTTTTCGTCCGTAAGGGTGTCGATGTCGGNAGTGAGTTGTTCGAGNTCCTTGCGCTCTTTAAACGTTAGTTTCGGCGGACGTGTGGCTCTGGCAGGACGGTTGTTGCCGCTTGTGCTCTTTTCGTCACGTGCAGCGTTTTCTTCTTTCTGCCGTTCCTCGCGTGCCTGCGCATACTCAGTGTAGGTTCCGGGAAAATCACGCACAGTTCCGTCGCCTTCCATCACGAATAAGTGGTCAACCGTGGTGTCAAGGAAGAAACGGTCATGACTCACGATGATCACACATCCCTTGAACTCGCTCAGATACTCTTCAAGGATACCGAGAGTAATGATGTCGAGGTCGTTGGTCGGCTCGTCGAGAATAAGGAAATTCGGCGACTGCATGAGCACCGTGGCGAGATGCAGACGGCTTCGCTCGCCTCCGCTGAGGGTGGAGATGCGTTTGCGCTGATCGGCGGGTGAGAAGAGAAACTTCTGCAGGAACTGCATCGGCGAGAAGTGCTGTCCGCCGTTTATCACAATATCCTCGGCAAGCTCAGTCACGGCATCGGCNACNGTCTTCNCGGGATCAAGTGACAAACCTTCCTGACAATAATAGCCGAATCTCACCGTTTCGCCGAGATTCCATTCACCGCTGTCGGGCGNGATGATACCTTGCAGGAGCTTGATGAATGTGGATTTGCCGGCACCGTTAGGTCCTATTATACCCACTTTTTCATATCTGGCGAAAGTGTAGGTGAAGTCATCAAGTATGAGCTTGTCACCAAAACGTTTTGTCACCCCCTTGGCTTCAAAGATCTTTGAGCCGATATAGGTGGACTTCACGTTCAGTTCCACATTCTTTTCCCTGAGATCGATCGAGCGGGCATGTGACTTCAGTTCGTGGAATGCATCAATGCGAAATTTTGCTTTTCCGGCACGTGCCTGTGGCTGGCGGTTCATCCACTCCTGTTCNCGNCGCAGTGTGTTGCGTGAGCGGGCGAGATCGGCNGCCATAGCCTCTATGCGTTCGGCACGTCGGCGCAGATAGTAATCGAAATTGCCATCGTAGGAGTAGAGTTGCGTGCGGTCTATCTCAATGATGCGGTTGGTCACCCGATCGAGGAAATACCTGTCGTGAGTCACCATGAGAAGTGCCGAGCGCGTGCGTCTAAGATATGACTCAAGCCACTCCACTGTGGGTATGTCGAGGTGGTTGGTCGGCTCGTCGAGTATAATCACCTGCGGATTGGACACGATTACGGCCGCGAGAGCCACGCGTTTGCGCTGACCGCCCGACATCTTTTCGAGTGGAAAGTCGCGGCGGCTTTCTCCAAGCTGATCTACCAGACGGATGAACTGAGCCGACNGGGCTTCGGCATCNTCGTTGTGCATTCCTGCTGCAGTCGCAGCCTCGGCAAGACGGCNCGCCTCGCTGTTGACTGTGGCGCCGTCGGGGAAATGNGGTGACTGCTCGAGGAATCCAACTGTGAGACCGTCACGCCTGATCACCGTGCCTGAGTCGGGACTGTCAAGCCCGGTGATGCAGCGTAGCAGTGTGGTTTTTCCGGTGCCATTTTTTGCGATAAGTCCTATTTTGTCCCCCTCNGATATCCCCATTGTGACATCGGAGAAGAGCATGCGGTCGCCTACACTTTTTGTGAGGCTGTCAATCTGCATCAATATGGCCACGATTACCGGATTTTAAGTGCTTGTGAACTACGGAATCACTCCATTATCTCAATTCTGTTGCCGTCAGGAAGGACGCAATTGGACGAGTGTACTCCAAGTACATTGAGAGCNGCTTCGCCTATCTTGGCNGTCTTGTCTTTTATCGGGCGGGTCTTGAGTTTGGCTACAGCCTCTTCGGCATCAATCACTTCCAGACTTATGTGGTTTCCAAACAGAAGTTCCTCCTGAGTGGGAGTAGTCGGCGACAGCAGTATCTCGATCTGATCCTCTCCCTCGGGGACGCGCAGCAGCATTATGCTGAGTTTGTCGGGAACGACCTCGAGATCCCAATCAGTTTTGAAACCGAGCACGTTGCAGAAAAAGTCTTCTGCAGTAGCCTTGTCAGGTACATAGAAACCAAGATGGTTCATGCGGTTTGACACNCGGGTGGTGGGCATGTGCTTGCCGTGGGTATTGCCGAGGTCTCCGTCATTGGTGTATTCCACAAATTCAAGCAGATGCCCCGTGGGATCAGTCATGAAGAAGTTGATGAGCCCCATGTTGAGCTTCTTCACAGAGTCAGGCACCTCGTAGCCTTTGGCCTTGAGATATTGGCGCATTCCTTCGGCATCGGTTGTCTCAACCGCATAGTGAATCAGNCGATCGCTTCCAGCTTCCTTCTCAGGGAAAAGTTCGATAATCTGTCGTTCGTTGATCTTGATTGCCGAAAGGCGTGGTGAACCGTCGGGGTTGTAGTATCTTATTGACTCGTCAAACCCGAAACACTCCTTGAGAAAATCGCATGTGGCATCAATATCCGAGCAATAGAGCGCAGCATGGGCGACACCGATGATTGGAGGGCGCTCTGGGGTGGGAGCGGGTGTTGATGTAGTAGAAGTGGTGCAGGCGAGCATTGGAAGAAACGCAAGCGAAAGCAGAATCTTTTTCATGATGAGAGAAGTCTTTTATGACACCTGTACTGATTATTTAAGTGTCTCGAGCCAATAACCGAGATCATCGGTCCAGACCTTCTTGAAAGGACGGTCAAGCCAGCCGAAACCGTGTTTTCCTGTGGGGTAGATGTGTATTGAGGCGTTTATGCCCTTTTCCTGCAATGCCATGTAATAGCGCAGGCCGTTGATGGGCTCTACAATATCGTCGTCACCGCAAAGCACGATGAATGCCGGGGGGGTCATGGAATCGACTCGCAGATCGGGNGAGTAGTGACGCAGTGTCTGCTCGTCGGCGTTCTTGCCGAGGAGATTGTCGCGTGACCCCTTGTGGACATTCGCGTCATCCCACATCGAGATGACCGGGTAGAGGAGTATCGTGAATGCCGGACGTGACTCGGGATCGGGAGCGATAGTTGAGACTGTGGCGGCAAGATGTCCTCCGGCCGACGAGCCCATCACACCCACTTTCTTGGGGTCTACTTTCAGCTCAGCGGCATTTGACTTGATGTATCTTACAGCTTCCCAGGCGTCGTTGAGCGGAAGCTCGCGGTTTCCGGCAGGAAGGGTGTAGTTGACCACCGCATAGGTGATGTTGTTGTCGAGCATCCAGTCAGCAGCGTCAAAGCCTTCGTTACCCATTGAAACGAAGAAGTAAGCGCCGCCGGGATAGGCCACAACTGCACGGCCGTCGGGGTTGGCGGGGGAAAATATTGTCATTTCGGCACCCGAAGAGAGTTTGACTTTCTTTCCGTCCTCGGGAGCGATTGCCGATGCACAGAGAGCCACGGCACAGAAGAGCATTGCAAGAATCTTTTTCATGGTTCTTTTTTTGTATTTCAGGGGTTTCTTTTATTGAAGTGATTTAAACTTATGACATTTTAATATTTCAGTCAGCTTCGAGGTTCCGAAGTAGCCCGAAGAAGGCAGAAAGATTAAATATCATGGTTCATTTCACTTCGTGTTTAACATTCTGTGATAAGTTTAAATCACTTCATTCTACAGGAAGCAGAGTATCAGCACCTGGGCCACTACAACGCGCAGGAACATAGTGAGCGGGTAGACCGTTGAATANGCTACAGCCGGAGCGTCGTTGCCGGTGGAGTTTGTGCCATAGGCGAGTGCCGGTGGATCGGTGTAACCACCCGACATAAGACCCATGATCGAGAGGAAATTGATTTTGTATACGCCACGGGCGATGCAACCCACAATGATCAGAGGCACAACCGTGATGATGAATCCCCATATTACCCACCACATGCCGGTGGGGTTAAACACTGTATCCACGAATCCCTGACCGGCAGAAATTCCCACAGAGGCAAGGAACAGACATATACCGAGCTCACGGAGCATCATCGATGCTGATGACGAGGTGTAGGTGATGAGTTTCAGGCGGTAACCGAAGCGGCTAAGAAGTATGGCCACAACGAGCGGACCACCGGCAACGCCGAGTTTCATTCCGTAGCCCACGTTGATCGAGCCGAGCATGACGCCGAGGAGTATGCCCACGAATATCGTGATGAGATTAGGATGATCGAGACGNTTCATCGAGTTACCGAGTTTCACGGCAAGGCGCTCGATGTCGTTCAGCGTACCCACCACGGTCATGCGGTCGCCCATCTGGAGGCGAAGGTTAGCGGTGGCGAGAAGATCCACTCCGGCACGGNTGACGCGTGTAGCATTCAGGTGGTAGCCGTTGTGCAGTCGGAGNTGTCCGAGCGACACACCGTCGTATTTGCTTTGGGTGATGACAATGCGGCGGCTNACAACAGAAGCNGGAGATGCCGTCTCCCAGTCCATTTCGACNGGACGGCCCACAAGTGCCTTGAAGCGGTGCTCGTCGCTCGCCGACATAACAATAAACACCTTGTCGCCGAGCGAAAGNTTGGTCGAAGATACNGGTATAATCAGTTCGCCCTCGGTTGTCATCAGTCGTGAGATAACAAAGTTGCACTGAATTATATCGTGGATNTCAGCAATTGTCTTGCCNGCGACAAGCTGGTTGGTCACTTCCATTGTCACCATGTANGGTTTCAACTGCGAATTGTCGCGTTCGGCTTCAATCTCAGCGATCTCATCTTCGATTTTTATGCGGAAAATACCTTTGATGATAAACATCGAGGCTATGATGCCTACAACACCGAGCGGATAGGCTGCTGCATAGCCCATAGCCATGACGTCGGCATCGGCTGCCGAACTGACAGTCTGNTGTGCCGCTGCAAGACCCGGAGTATTGGTTACGGCACCCGACATGACTCCGACAAGTGCCGAAATTGATGTGTCGCCACGCTGTGTAAGGAANATCACGATTACTATCGCCGCATTGAGCACTATGCCGAGCACGGCGAGCAGATTGAGCCTCACTCCGCCCTGCTTGAACGATGAGAAGAAGCTCGGACCCACTTGCAGGCCGATNGCGAAGATAAATATTATCAGACCGAACTCACGCACAAATTTAAGCACATTTCCATCGACGGTATAGCCAAAATGTCCCATGATGATACCGACAAAAAGTACGAATGTGACACCGAGTGATACACCTCCGATTTTGATTTTGCCAAGCCAGATGCCTAAAGCGATTACAAACGAATAGAGGGCAATTGTACTGGCCAGTGAGACATTGCCGGGAGCTAAAAGGTTGATTATATCCATTGGAAATGCAGTAAGTGAAAACGTCGCGGCGGCTACTACGATGCAACGCATAGCCACCGCCCAAACCGTCGGCAAAGATACAGCTTTTTTACACCTCCCGCAATAGTCGTTTAATATATTACCGGGCCGAAGTCAACAAAAATCCCCCGTCCCCCTCCGAGTGCTCTGACCTGTCTCCAATCTCCAATGCCTGACAAGGCATTGTCAAGACAGTAGCCGGGCGCACCGGTAGGTGCACCCGGGGGAGAAAGATCCCCAAGGAATCATGCCTGAAAGGCATCTTGTAACAGTGTGTCTTTTTAGACACACAGACAGATATTTTTTAATCTGATTTCAGTACAAAATCGTATACCGGGCGAATGGCAATTGAATATCCGTCTTGACTTATGTCTTCATCAGCATGATCTGTCAATAGCAGAAGATTGTCGCATCCTGTTTTTCTGGCAGCTAATAAAAGACCGGATATTTCTCTTTTTCTGGTTTTATCAGATGTTATATCGTATGATACCTGCACAGCAAGAATAGCCTTACGGTTCTCGCAGACAATAAAATCACACTCTCCTGAACGGTCATTGAAATAATATATATCCATGCCTCGCTTTTTATATCTGCGCAACAATTCCAGATACACGATTGTTTCCAGTCGCCAACCGAGATTTTCTCCAGCAAAAGCATCTGATCGCTTATTCATCAGAGCCACATCAATAGGATAGACTTTCTCTCCAGTTATTCGTTGACGGCTCTTAGGAGAGTATTTATGCAGTCCAACCAGCAAATAGGCTTGTTTAAGGTAACCTAAATAATTTTTTGCCGTGTGAGGAGACTTAAAACCAAATGTCTCTTGTAAGTTTTTTTCAACGACAATCGCCGGTGCGGTATTCAACAGGTGGTGAGACATCTCTTCAAAAGCGGAAGTATGAATCACTTTGAATCTTTGCTCAATATCGCGTTTAAGAATGTTGTAGACTAATTCTTCGATATAGTCGCGGTCATTGTCTAGATACTGGAGTTCCGGAAAACCACCTTGTTTCATATACTCATCAAAGACCGCCCGTCGCTCAGCAATAGCCTTGGTAGTTCTTGACTTCGTATCAATATCTTTTACCTCACAGTATTCAGCAAAAGAAAATGGATAAAGAGTTATAGAATGNTGGCGTCCGGTCAAATGTGTGGCAAGCTCTCCACTTAATAATTTGGCATTAGATCCTGTGATAATTATATGCATCTGCCTTCTTAAAAGCCTGTTAACAAACAGATACCATTCAGGAATATTCTGAATTTCATCTATGAAAAGATAATTGAAATCNCCGTTGATTTTGTAAAGTACTTCNAGTATATCGTTAAGGTCATCACCGGTTAGATGTATCAACCGTTCATCATCAAAATTGACATATGCGAATTTCACTCCTTTTCTTGTCAGCGCATTATAACATAATGTAGACTTCCCACTGCGCCTTACACCTATTACAACTTGGGCTTGGGAGCTTCTTAAGTCTATAAGGTCCTCTTCCTTACGCTGGCAAAAACGTAAGTTACCTTTCTGAGCTAACTCCTCTACTTGGTCAGCAAGTATTGTTTCAAGTATTCTCTTGTCCATGATATCCAATTTCGATGAACAAAGATATGAAATAATTTCTAAAACGCACTATTTGACATGGAATCCATGTTTCAAAACGCACTATTTAGCATGTTTTGGGTGTGGTGTAATGCAATAATTTGCGGTGGTATTAATTTTCAAGTCAGTGTGCAATTTCATTCCATTTACCCTGCCAAAATGCCTGACAAGGCATTTTCAAGACAGTAGCCGGGTGCACCNTANGGTGCACCCCGTCTTCGACGGAGCTTGCCCCCATTGTCCGCAATAATGATTATCGCTAACGCGATGTAACATCCCCCGTCGAAGATGTCATTTATCCCCCCTCTCCGAGTTCTCCGAACTGTCCGACGGGTTATTTCAGGATGGCTGAGCCTGCGCCCTGAAGCTGCGATGCCTCGTTACCATGCTCTACTTTCTTGCCGAAGCCAAATGTGTAGGTGGCGGTGATTTGAAACAGCGCATGGTTGGCGGTGGTGAGCTCGCGCTGACTCATAGAGTAGTGTGATGTGTCGAGAGTCCGGCGGTCGCCTTTCCATCCCCAGCGGTCAAGGTTTTTCAGGAAAAGCCTGACGTTAAGATTGTCATTACCCCAGCCGGCCTGAAGCCACCAGAATCCTTTTTNATTTATCCACACGCCCGACTTGTTGTCCTCGGGCTGCGACGAGTCGGAGGTGAAGCAAGCCCCGTAGTAGAAATTGCCGTGGTAATACATGGCTTCCGCCGTACCCGACAGGCTGAAACGTGAATAGTTGAACGGCTCGGTATCACTGACATATTTTTGTGCTATACTGCCTCGTAGCTGCAACTTTGAATCAAAAAGCCGCAGAGAGCAGTTGATGCCGTAGTCGATCGAGGCGAAGCTGCCTATAGGCTGCCTGATCGTGCGCAGGATTGACCCGGGGCGCGCTTCATACACGTAGGCATAGCGGTTGCCTGTGATCCACGCACAACCGTAGGCCGACAGGGTGAGTTGTGAGGTGGGCATGATGATGTATTGTCCCCACAGGTCATAGCTTCTTGTCGGTTTCAGTGCCGGATTGCCGGTGTAGTACATCAGCGGCGACGACTGGAGCACGACATCGCTTTTGAGGTTTGCCGAGGCCGGCCATGTGGAGTAGTGGAAGACTAAGTTTGCCGAACTCTTGCTTGAGAAGGCATAGTTGATGTTGAGATCGGCCCACGGCTTTGACGAGGTTTCATGGATGCTGTTGAGATTAAACACATTCCATATCCATCCCACTCCGGCATAGGCATACAGCTTGGCGGTCTTGAAGGAGTAGTTTAGCCCGGTGTTGAACATCGACGTGCGGGCGCGGTCGTGGTTGTCGACAGTCCCGAGGTAGGTGATGTCATTTCCGGTAAACGCATACCGCGAGAAGAACCTGAATACTCGTGATTTGTGGAACTGATGCGAGTAATCGACCTGCATGACAGCCTGATTTGTGTTGTCTTTGGCGTAATTGGCAATCGGGGTGAGATCACCCTCGGCATACAGGTAATTCTCTGTGGTGTAGGTGTTGGCGTAGGTCGGTGTGAGGGTGAGTGTGTTGTTGTGCGGGAGATAGAACAGCCATTGCCCGTTGTAGATGATNGAGCGGTCACGGTCTGACCCCTCTTTNCTGTACTCGGTGGACTCCATTATCTCAGGTGAGTAGGTCACACGACCTGCCTGAAATGATCGTGGGTGATTCCATGAGTTGGTAGCGAAGGAGTTGGTAATTATCGCTTTCTCCGACTTGTAGGCCGCCTTTGCTGTAACCCAATATGATGATGTGCGCTCGTCGGACTTGGTTGTCTCCGACAGCCGCTCGAAGGTGTGGGTGCCTCCGTCGGGCTGCGGCAGAC
This sequence comes from Bacteroidales bacterium, assembly GCA_014800445.1. Taxonomy (GTDB): domain Bacteria; phylum Bacteroidota; class Bacteroidia; order Bacteroidales; family Muribaculaceae; genus JAFLTL01. Next base: position 12,986 of record JAAVGC010000027.1, read on the forward strand.
GGAACGTTTCGGTCTGGATCGATCCGTTTCCATGGTGGTCGGTCCGGTAAAACGCGCCTCCGCCTATGTCGTAGGTCATCCGGTTTACCTGAAGTTTTGCATTGGCACCTGCCTGTCCGCTCGTGCCCACAAAATAGTTTTCGATACCGCGCCCTTTCACATATCCGCCATAGTTGTACTGAACTGTGATGAAGTTGATGACGTGTGGCTTGCCGCCGAAACGGGGATCAGAAGGATAGTCGTAGTATTCTACCCTGAGAACGTCGGTCAGCCGCATCGCATCGACGTCGCCTGACGATGCCGGTACATAGTCGATATAGATTGATACGTCCTCCCCGCCTACGGTCTTTACGCCGTCACTGAGCCCTATGCGCAACTGCGGTATGGCCATGCGGTTGAGCAGGTCATAGCCGGTCAGCGAGGCGCGTTTCTGCCTTTCCTGCGGCACGTAGACGCTCTTGTCGGCAAGCAGCAGAGCCTCGTCGGAGCTGACCGTGACAGAGCCTACCCGCACGGGGTTCAGGTCCAGCACTATGTCACCGGTAGCAAAGCCTTCGCACTTGTGGTAGGCCGTATTAAACCCGATGCAGCTTACTTTGGCAATAACCTCTGTCACATCACACGGGATGTCAAATTCCCCTTTGTCGCCCGTGACGCCGTAGGTGATCACCGTTGAATCGGCGGGGGAGAGGAGCATGACCGTGGCAAACGCTACAGGATGACTGTTGGTGTCGACGGCNCGCCCGTGGTAGCTGAACACCCCTTTCTGAAGCGCCTCGACCACGTAGCTGCTGCCGGAGGCGGTCACCGCGACAGGAATCCATGCGGTGAGTTTCCGCAGGGCTTCCGTGGCATCCTCGGTGTCGATCGAAGCAGTGATTTTATAGTTTTCAAGCTGGTCGTAGATAAACGTGATGCCGATTTCGGGATGGTCATTGCTTATCTCCACAAGAGCCTGCGACAAAGGCGTTGACCGGAATTCATATCTGAACACCGAGGCGTATGCTCCGACTGTGGCAATCAGAGCCAATGCAATTAATAGAGCCCTTTTCATTTTCCACCTACCGCTATGGAGTCACCTATAATCTCTATGTCGATCTGCTCAAAGGTGTTGAGTGTTTCGACCACTTTCNCCACGGGAGTCGAGGTCTCCCATTTCAGATACATGCGCAGGCCGGCAGTGGCGGGGGAGCGGAATCCGGCTTTCAGGCCATGCCGTTCGGCAATCTGCCTCACGATCACATCAAGACGTTGGTTATCAAATATTATTATTTCAGGTAGAATGGTCGTTGAATCCTCGGGCATAACTCGTCCGCTTATGTCGGGCGTCAACGCATCCACGCCGGTTGGTGCGGTGGTTTCGGTCACGGCTGGTTCCGACTGATACAGGCGCATACCTATCCCCGTGGCACATGCCGTTATCGCCACGATTGCTATGATTGTAGCCGCCACGTTGTGCCGCATCCGGAAGTTTCTGCGGGGCTGGCGGTGTTTCCGGCTGAAGCGCTCCCACTCGGCATCCACGTCGGGCGCACTGCAGTCGTGGTGTAGCACCGATGAGGTTGCNGAAATTGTTTGGTAAAGATCGGCCACTTCGGGGTCCGACAGCAGCTGGCTGATCTCGTCGTCGGTATATCGTTCGGGATTCTCGATGATATCGAGAAGTTTATCGTATTTATCCATGTTTCGTCAGGTGTTTCCTTAGGGTTAGTATGGCGTTGCGCAAAGCCTTGTAGACACTGTTTTCACTTATCGTCAGTTCCTCAGCGATTTCCCGGCCAGAATACCCGTCATAAAACCGCATCGTCACAATCCTTTTTGCCCCTTCGGGAAGTTTTGTGTTCACAACCTCCCTTATCTCGGCAAAGGTATCTTCATCAGGCCACTCGTCGATTTCCTGCTCGTTTGTCTCCATTGAAAGCAGATGATGCACTCGCTCGCGGGTCGCGTAGTGGCGCAGACGGTTGATGCAGCGGTTGCGGACGGCACTTAGCAGATAGCCGGCAGAGACATCCTCGCAGACTCCACCCTGCATGAGTGCCTCGAAAGTGTCGTGTACCACGTCACGTGCGGCCTCGTCATCATGCAGTAGTGAGGCAGCCACCCGGTGCATCGCCGAATAATTCCGGCGGAACAGAGTTTCTATGTCGGACTGATGATTCATACACTATAATGACACCTGAGAAACTAAAAACTAACCATACACATGACAATAATTTTTTATCGGTATTAGGTACATGGTTGAATTCATAGGTATTTAATGAATACAAATAAAACTAATAGGGTCGACTCGCACAAATTGAGCCGACCCTAATCTTTTATATAATACTGTAGCTGACAGNAGCGGAACTTATACTTCCTTCATCTCGGGGAGATGCCANCCATAGCGCAGTGCCCCCCAGCGGAGGAAAAGTATGGTGATGGCACAGAGCAACTGGCAAAGCCACTCCTCACACCCGCATAGGGCAGCAATCCAGTACATTACACCACCTCCTATACATGCGGTGGCATAGATGTCTTTTCTGAAGAACAGTGGTTCCTCATTGATGAGTACGTCACGAAGCACTCCGCCAAACGATCCTGTGATCATACCGAGCACTATCGCTACCCACATGGGATAACCGTAGGTGATGCTTTTCTGCAGTCCGGTGACGACAAAGAGGGCTAAGCCAAGAGCGTCGAACATAAACAGTGACCGGGAGTCGGATGTCAGAACCCTTTTGAACGTCAGCACTATGATGAATCCCAGTCCGGTGACTGCAAGATACATCCATGANTCCATCCAGAATGGTGATGCATTAAGCAGGAGGTCGCGTATCGTACCGCCGCCAATGGCGGTCACGACTCCGATCGTATATGCTCCAAACCAGTCGAAATGTTTTCGGGCAGCCAGGCGTATACCGCTCACAGCGAACGCCAATGTGCCTATAACCTCTATGATAAAAAGTAGTGTGGTGTGCACAATTGCTTGCTTTTAGTCACTGCAAATTTAGCGAAAAATATTGTCAGGGCAGTTAATTTTTGGAGTAGCAAGGNTGTGCCATGAGAGCTTACATTAGGCTACAATCATTTAAAAGCCCTGAAAGATTGTCGCTTTCAGGGCTGAAAAAAAGTTATATTCAATTTAAATTTTATCTGATTTCGTCGGTGACTTGCTGAGTCCATCCGTGCAGACGGGCGGCAGTCAGTTCAGGATGGTTTACCTCGTCGATAACGAGACCATACATCTTTCCATTCTCGGGATCTTTTGCTTCTGACTCGCTGAAATCGTAGGTNCCGGAATCAAATTCACCTATAAATTCGGCTTGTGTGCGCTCGAGACGGCGGCGAAGCTCGCCCACGGCATTGCAGAAGGTNTCGGCCATCGTTTCGTCGCCGCAACCGAACAATGCAATTTTCTTTCCTTTGAGGTCAAGCATCTCCACTCCGTTGATGAAGTCGAGCCAGTCGGTCTGTATCTCGCCGCTACCCCATGTGCTTGATCCGAAAACCAGCACTTCATATTCGCCGGTCATGCTTGGAGCGACTTTCGCTACATCGTGTATGTCATTGGCGGGCACATTGAGGAGCGCTCCGATTTTACGTGCTATTTTAGCTGTGGTTCCTGTGGTCGAACCGTAGAAAATTCCTATTTTTTTGCTCATAAGACAATCATTGAAAACGTTAATTGAGATGCCCGCGCCATCNNGGCGTCGCAGACATCTCAATTATAAAACAATTGTCTTGTTGCAGCGGTTCAGATCACACCACGCTCTTTGAGGGTTTCGGCCATCTGTCCGGCAAGTTTGGCAGCCTCAGCGGATGCCACTGTAGCGAAGTCGGTNCCGGTGGAAGCATAGATGATGCCGCGCGACGAGTTCACGAGTAGTCCGCAGTCGTCGTTCATGGCATACTTAGCAACCTCGGCAAGACTTCCGCCCTGAGCGCCCACGCCGGGTACGAGCAGGAAATTGTCGGGTGCTACGCGACGCACATCGGCAAGCAGTGAGCCCTGTGTGGCACCGGCAACAAACATGAGATTGTCAGCGTTGCCCCAATCCTGAGCCTTGGCGAGTACGCGCTCAAAAAGGCGCGTACCTTCGGCGTCGGTGAAGAACTGGAAATCGTGGCTGCCTTTGTTGGAGGTGAGAGCCAGCAGCACGGTCCATTTNCCGGGATATTCCATGAAGGGTGTCACGCTGTCCTCGCCCATGTAGGGTGCGACAGTGAGAGCGTCCACNTCCATGTAGTCAAAGAATGCGCGGGCATACATGCGTGCAGTGTTGCCTATGTCGCCGCGTTTTGCATCGGCAATTATAAACTGGTCAGGGTAGTTGTCGCGCAGATAGCGTATGGTCTTTTCAAGCGCGATCCATCCCTGGTAACCGAGCGTCTCGTAGAAAGCGATGTTTGGTTTGTAGGCCACGCAGTAGGGTGCCGTCGCGTCGATGATAGCCTTGTTGAAAGCAAACACGGGATCTTCCGGTGCCTCCTCNAAAATGTGCTTCGGNATNTTGTTGAGGTCGGTATCGAGTCCAACGCACAGATAGCTTTTCTTGCGCTTTATGTTGTCGATGAGTTCCTGACGGGTCATGATTGTTATTGTTTATAAGTGGTTATAGCTCGGCGGCTTTCAGCTTTTCGGCATTTTCTGCCACTGTCAGCCGGTCGATACATTCCTGTATGTCGCCCCCGAGAAATGCCGGGAGGTTGTACATGGTGTAGTTTATGCGGTGGTCAGTCACACGCCCCTGCGGGAAGTTGTAGGTGCGTATTTTTGCGGAGCGGTCGCCGGTCGACACGAGAGTCTTGCGCCTCGATGCGATATCGTCGATATATTTCTGATGCTCGCGGTCGTAGATGAATGTGCGCAGACGCGACAATGCTCTTTCCTTGTTCTTGGGCTGGTCGCGGGTCTCGGTACACTCGATCAGAATCTCCTCGCTCTGGCCGGTGATGGGATTCTTCCACATGTAGCGCAGGCGCACACCTGACTCAACCTTGTTGACGTTCTGGCCGCCGGCACCGCCTGAACGGAATGTGTCCCATTTGATTTCGCCCTCATTGATATGCACGTCAAATTCGTCGGCTTCGGGTAGCACGGCGACTGTGGCAGCAGAGGTGTGGATGCGTCCCTGAGTCTCGGTGGCGGGTACACGCTGCACGCGGTGAACGCCGCTCTCATATTTGAGCACGCCATATACTCCTTCGCCCGACACTGCCACCACTATCTCCTTGAATCCTCCGGCTGCTCCCTCGCTGAACGAAGTCACCGAAGTCTTCCACCCTTTTGACTCGCAGTAGCGCACATACATCTTGTAGAGATCTCCTGCAAAGAGGGCTGCTTCATCGCCGCCCGTTCCACCGCGTATTTCAAGCACGGCGTTTTTTGAGTCCTCGGGATCGCCCGGAATAAGCAGAAGCTTGATTTCCTCCTCGAGTGCAGGCACGGCTTGCTGAGCCTGATCGAGCTGCTCGCGTGCCATTTCCGCCAGATCGGCATCCGATGACGACAATATCTCCCGCGCCTCGGCAATGTCGGCGAGCGCACGGCGGTAACGTCCCGTGGCATCGACTATCTTGCCGAGGTCTTTGTATTCTTTGGTAAGTTTGCGGTAACGGCTTTGATCGGCAATGACATCTGGGTCAGTTATGAGGGTAGCTGTTTCCTCATAGCGAGCCTCTATGCCTTCGAGCCGTTGAAGTAACTGGTTTTCCTGATCCATCAGACTCCTCAGTCGAGAGAGGCTACAAATTTCTTAAGCTCCGGCATCTGCTCCATTACCTTCTCGAAGAGACGCATCTGCGCCTTGGTGCGCACGAGATTGTGCTCAGGATAAGCGATCTTGTAGTAGGTGTCGCCGTTGATCCAGTCAGTGAGGAAGCGCACAGCCTGCATGTAAGGGAAGAGGGCTACGGCAAGCGGAAGCCAGTCTTTCTCCTCTTTGGTGAGGAATGACTTGGCCGAACTCAGGTAGCCGCGTGTGAATGCCTCGAAAATCTCGTTACGGAAAGCGATTTTATCGGTATCAGGTTCGTCTTCAGGCGTTGAGCATGCAGCAGTGCGCAGGAAGTCACCGTAGTCAGAGAACACCATCGACGGCATCACGGTGTCAAGGTCGATTACGCAAAGCACATCGCCTGTGGCGGCATCATAGAGCATGTTGTTGACTTTGGTGTCGCAGTGGCATACGCGCACGGGCATCTTGCCTTCGCGGCGCAGACGGTCAGCCTCTGTCATCGTGCCGGCGTATTTGTCGATTTCGGCAAGTATGTCGGCAACGCCGGCTGCACGCCCTTTAGGATCGGCTTTTATAGCATCGGCGAGCTGGCGCAGACGGAATTCCATATCGTGGAAACCGGGGATGATTTCTACAAGCTGCTTGTTGATGTCGGCGAGATCGCTCTGGAAGCGTCCGAAAGCTTCACCGGCCTGTAATGCTGTCTCGGGAGTAACTTCCGAGAGGGTGACTGAGCCGGGAATGAATTTCATCAGGCGCCACACTTTTCCGTCGGCGGGATCAGTATAGTAGGTCTTTGCCCCTTCTTTTTCTCCGAGCGGCAGGAAGTGAAGCACTTTACGGTCGATGTCGGTCTCGCCTGCGGCCTCAAGTTTTTTGCGCAGATGCGAGGTGACAGCCTCGATGTTTCCCTGAAGCCCGTCTACATCAGGAAAGATTGCGGTGTTGATACTCTGGAGCACATATTTTGGCTCACCGTTGACTTCCACCACATAGGTGGTATTGATCAGACCGTTGCCAAGCGGACGCACCTGCGCGTCGGGCAACGACGGGAGGAATTCCCTGACTATAGACAATAATTTTTCCATGTTGACTACAAATTTATAGAAAAAGCAGTATATTTGAAAAAATATTGGTCATCATTAAATTGTAATAAACCATAAAATCATAAATATTTAATATTCAATCAAAATGTTCAAATCGTCATTTCTGCCTGCGTTAGCTCTGGCTCTTCTCGCAAGCTGTGCCGGAACTCAGCAGGAGCAATCGAGAATTATTAAGACCGACGTGCCCGAGCGTCCCGCTGGTCAGGAGGATATGGTCGCTTTTGCCGCCGAACCGATTGACACTGTAAGAGTCGGTATTGTTGGTCTTGGAATGCGTGGCCCGGGTGCTGTGGATCGCCTGTCGCATATTCCAACTGCAAAAGTTGTTGCACTCTGTGACATCGAGCCCTCTCGTGTGGCCAAGTCTCAGGCCATTCTTGAGAAAAACGGTGCTGCACCCGCCAAAGAATACAGTGGTTCTGACACAGCTTATATGGCAATGGTTAAGGATCCCGATATCGATCTTATATACGTTGCTACCGACTGGCAGCACCACGTGCCCGTCTCGCTCGCCGCTATGGAAAATGGCAAGCATGTAGCATGTGAGGTTCCCGCTGCTCANAGCCTTGAGGATATCTGGGCTCTCATCAACACTTCGGAGCGNACACGCAAGCACATGATGATGCTTGAAAACTGCTGCTACGACGACTTCGAGCTCACCGCGCTCAACATGGCACAGCAGGGTGTGTTCGGTGAGGTGCTCCACACTGAAGGCGCTTATATCCATAATCTCAGTGATTTTTGGAATGAGTACTACAACAACTGGCGCCGAGAATTCAATGAGACACACGCCGGTGACATCTACGCCACTCATGGCATGGGTCCGGCAGCACAGCTGCTCGACCTTCACCGTGGTGACAATCTTGCCACTCTCGTAGCTATGGATACCAAGTCAGTAAGTGGTCCCGATTTTGTAGAGAANACTACAGGCACGCGTCCCGAGCCTTGGAAAAACGGTGACCACACCATGACCCTGCTCAAAACCGAGAACGGNAAGACAATACAAATCCAGCACGATGTAGTGAATCCGCGTCCCTACTCGCGCATGTATCAGATTACAGGTTCCAAGGGCTTTGCCAATAAGTACATGAAGAACGGTATTGTACTCGACAAAGATGGTCTTGCCTCAGAGATGCCCGATCATGAGAATCTCTCAAGCCACGGCTTCCTCCCGCAGGAGCAGTATGACGAGATGATGGAGAAATATAAGCACCCCATCCTCAAAGAGATTGGTGAGAAGGCAAAAGAGGTTGGCGGTCACGGCGGTATGGACTTCGTGATGGACTATCGTCTGATCTACTGTCTCAACCACGGCCTGCCCCTCGACATCGACGTTTACGACATGGCTGAGTGGTGCTCGCTCGCTCCTCTCGGTGCTATCTCGATCGAGAATGGCTCTGCTCCCGTCGAGGTACCCGACTTCACNCGTGGCGCTTCCAACAAGGTAAAGGGTTTCCGTCACGCCTACGCTGACAAGGCTGAGTGAAATTAAGGTCTTCCAATAATTTTTCGATCCCTGTCGGGCTTTTTCAAGCCCGGCGGGGATTTCTCTTATTTATTATTGCCGCTGTTGCGGTAGCTGCCGGAGTTGAGGCTCAAGAAGTGGCCGACACGCTTGATAGGGGAGTGGAACTTAGGGAAATCGTTGTCAAGTCTAAGAAGGAAAAATACAGCAAGAAGAATAACCCGGCGGTCGATTTTGTGAACCGTCTGCGCGGGCATGCTCCCGGAAATGACCCACTGCGCAACGAGCATTATAATTTCAGACGTTACGGCCGTGTCACGCTCGCTATCTGCCCCTTCGACACTGTGAGGATGGCAAAGGAGGGAGGCCGGTGGAACTTCCTCAGGGAACACGTGATAGCTTCGCCGCTATCCGACACGGTGATGCTTCCTGTATCAGTTAAGGAGCGTTCATCCACAGTGATTTATGAAGATGGAAAACGCCGTGAGATCATTGATGCCGTGAAGCGCAACGGCATGGATGAATTTGTGGATCAGGCCGGTACGGAGATGTATCTNGAGGATGTGATGCGCGATATCGANATTTTTCAGAACGATATCATCCTGTTTCAGAACCGATTTGTAAGTCCGGTAAGCCGCATGGCCCCCGATTTTTACCGCTTTTATCTCACCGACACTATAGCGTCGCCCGATGGCAACGGACGTTGGATCGAGCTCAGTTTCATGCCGATGGTCAACACCACATTCGGTTTTACAGGACGGCTGTATGTTGCCGAAGGCGATACCACGATGTTCGTGCGAAAGGTGAAAATGGGNGTTCCGGCCAACATCAATCTAAACTACGTCGACAGATTTGAAGTCGACATTGAATTTGAAAGGGCACCCGATGGATCNCGCCTGAAGACACTCGATGATTTCAAGGCCGAACTGAAACTGTTGCCATCGCTCCCCGGNATCTATGCCCGCCGGCTTGCCCGCTACACTGATCATAATTTNCAAGAGCCGTCGCAGGAAAATNAAGATATTTTGGCACAGACCGAGGGGGAGATTGTCACCCTCCCNGATGCGGAGGAGTCAGGAGGNGAGGAGCATTGGCTGTCNTTGCGTGAGCCTGAGATGGAGAGTGCCGAGAGCCGNGTGCCGCAGCTGATGGAGCGTCTGCGTGGTGTGCCCGTCTATAAATATGGCGAGAAAGCGCTCAGAATACTCTCGTCGGGCTACGTCGCCACATCCCGCCGCCCGGGAGCATCAAAATTCGANGTCGGTCCTATCTACACNTTTATTNCCGGCAATGACCTTGAAGGCTTGCGCCTGAAAGTAGGTGGCATGACCATGCCNCCGTTGAGCGACCGGTGGTTTGCCGGAGGTTATGTTGCCTATGGCACAAAAGACCGTCGCATGAAGTACAATGGTTGGCTTGAATACTCCCTTATCGGCAAAACTAAATACGTGAGTGAGTTCCCGGTAAGGTCGTTCAGGGTAGAGTATTTCGACGATGTGAGCTACATAAGCCGCACATTGCTTTATACCGAGGANGATAATATGTTCATGTCGTTGAGCCGCAGNCCGCAGCGCATGATCCTCTATGAGCGCAAGGCATCGGCGAGATTCATGTATGAGCGGCGNGATCATCTGTCATTTGAGATAAAAGCGTTCATGAGCCGCAAGGCGCAGTCNNCATACGTCCGTTTTCAGAACGGTGCCGGGCGCACGGCCACCCACTATTGGCTCGGTGCGGTCGAAGGCNCAGTCCGGTGGGCACCNGGCGAGAAATTCTACGAGTCACGTCGTCATCGCCTACCCATCAACCTCGATAACCTCGAGCTCTTCCTCACCCATCGGAGCGGTTTCACGCGCACATGGCGACAGAATCGGGCATTGAATACCACAGAACTCGGCATGAGAAAACGATTTTGGCTTTCGGCTTTCGGCTACATTGATCTCTTAGCAAAAGGAGGACATATATGGAACGCTGTGCCTTACCCCGAAATAGCCATGCCGTCGGCCAACCTCTCCTATGTCATCCAGTCCGAAACATTCGCACTGATTGACCCGATGGAATTTGTTGCCGATACCTATGGGCAGATCGACTTCTATTATCGTGCCAATGGAGCGTTGCTTAACCGCCTTCCGCTGCTCAATCGCCTGCGTTTGCGGGAGGTCATCGGCGTAAAAGGGTGGTGGGGGCATCTTTCTGACCGCAACCGCCCCGACTTGCACGACGACCTTTTCCGTTTCCCTGAGGAAACGACGACACACATCCGCATGCCGCGCCCCTACATGGAAGCAAGCGTAGGCCTGGAAAATATCCTCAACATATTCCGTGTCGATTACGTGTGGCGGCTCACCTACCGGCGCGACGCCCCCTGTCTACACGGCATCCGCATCGCCGCCCGCCTCAAATTCTAAGATTGCAGAGACGCACACTACGCACCTCCTCTGAGTACTCCTAACTCAGTGTAGGGACGTGTCCTCCTGATTATCAGCGTGCGGCTCAGTCAGATATAAAATAAGACACAGCTTCGTTGTCATACCCGTTCTCCCGAAACATCTCTCCAAGTTCATCGTTAAGAGTCTTATTGCCATGATGTCGGGCCTGTGATGCAATGTAGTTGGATATGTGTTCCACTTCATAATATGACACGCTGAACGATGCGAAGCCCCGTGCCCATCCGTCAAATAAGGGCATCTCTGCATCATGCTTGAAAACACGGCTGCTGTTCGACTTGATTTTCTCCATTGCATCTTGCGGGAGAGTGGAACCGGGAAGTTCGATGAGAATATGCAGATGATCCCAGTATGAGTTGATGCGATGTAGCTTCCATCCTTGATCGTTGCAGACGCTAAGAATATATGTGAAGAACCTGCGTTTCACATCTTGATTCTCAGGGATGGATTTTACCGATCCTTTAGTGCGTGTGACTATGTGGAAAATATGTCGGTAATATGACATGGTATTGTGTTTGTGAGCCACCCGCTTTGCGGGCTCTTATCAGTTTCTCATTGTCGTGTCCACGGCCTTACAGCCGTGGTTACTGCATGAGTCGGGTGCTTTGCACCCTCGTGAGG
>JAAVGC010000028.1:0-2107 GCA_014800445.1 Bacteroidales bacterium
CCTACAGAGTCGTGACGCACGGCTCGTGCGTCCTCCTTCCCACCCGTCTCATCCGCGCACTCCGGGTTCTCTCATCTCCACACACCTATCTGTGTATCACCCATGGATGAAACAGATTCTTAAGCGCGATTCGCGTCTCCCTCACCATGTTCGACATCGGCGTGATTATCGGCGTGAACGTTTCCGACCGTTCAGGTGCGATCACCTTCAGCCCCTTGTGACAGCACATTATCTCCGCCTTATCGCTGAGTTCGCGAGGCTCACCGTCAATATGAGCCGCAATCGACTTGGCCGAATTGCAGCGGATACTCACCGTTGGCACGCGCATCGTCTCAATAAGTATGTTCTTGTTGATAAGCCCGGTAAAAAGATCCACACCTAAAAGAGCCTGAGCCACAGGATTACCCGCATGGACTATCGTCACGTCCACAAAACCGTCATCGATNCGTGCTTCNGGAGCGATATAAGCATTGTTACCGTATTGCGACGTATTGCACACNGCCACAAGAAAAGCCTTCTCTGTCAGCACCCTGTCACCGGTATTGATAGTATATTCTGCCGGATTGAAATTAAGAAACTCCATCAGAGTGCTTTTCAGGTAAGTTATCAGGCCACGACCCGGTTGTTTTGAGAAAGCATGCGTCACAGCTGCGTCAAACCCCACACCGAACGTGCAGAAAAAAGCCTCACCGTTCATTGTGCAGTAGTCGATATCTCTGATGTTACCNTCAGTTATCACCCCGATGGCACCGTCAAGATCCACAGGGATACCGAGATGACGTGCCAATCCGTTGCCACTACCCATCGGCATGATTGCAAGCGGCACATCCGTTTCGCAAAGAGCCTTGGCCGTCTCATTCACCGTCCCGTCGCCACCGACTGCTATCACAGTCGTTGCACCGCGGTCGCAGGCTTCGCGNGCAAGGCGCGTAGCATCACCCGGACCCTCCGTATAAAACAAATCCACATCATGCCCGAGAGCACGCAGGCGGTCAGCGACTTCATTGGCCGATGCCTCCTTAGATGTCGTCCCCGAAGCCGGGTTGACCACTATCGCGATACGTCCTTCCGCAAGACCCATAGTGCCTTATNANCTTGTCTTNGTTNNNTGAAAATAATCTATTGCAAAATTAANNAAAAATTAAGAAAACTACATCTCCCGGATGTTATACAAATAAGATCCTTTTAATTAACTTTGCCTTTAATCAACATAACTTAAATACGACAGTGCGCAAAATATTCTCTTTTATCGCAGCTATAGCCGTNATCGCATCGGTGTCGGCAAACACACGCAGNCCAAAAAACGAGGTTGCACGCAACCTCGACATTTTCAACGCCCTTTATAAAGCGTTGCAGACCTCCTATGTCGACTCTATCGACGCCACAAAATCCATCAACACTGCCATATATTCGATGTTGGCCGACATTGACCCCTACACCGAATATTACCCTGAGGATGATCAGGAAGAATTTATGTCCATCAGCACTGGCGAGTATGGAGGAATAGGCAGCTTCATCACACAGCCGTTGAANCCCGACAGAATCACNCCCAAAGGTCCNACACGAGTGTCAGCTCCTCGCGAGGNAAGCCCCGCCGCACGCGCAGGACTTCGTCCCGGCGACATTTTCCTGACAATCGACGGCGACACCGTCACATCCCTCNTNTCCTCCAAGATTAGCGAGAAGCTGAAGGGACAGCCCGGCACAACGGTTAAAGTCACCGTCAAGCGCCCTTATGTCACNGACTCGATTCTATCATTCGANATNGTCCGTGAGAAAATCAACATCAGCCCCGTCCCCTACTACGGGATGCTATCCGACGGCAAGACNGGCTATATCAACCTCGAGACCTTCAACGAGAAAAGNGCTCAGGCAGTCCGTGATGCCCTGCTCGATCTCAAGAAGCAGGGGGCANCNNCNCTNGTCCTTGACCTCCGCGGCAACGGCGGCGGNATTCTCGAGGGAGCGGTTCAGATTGCCGGACTCTTCCTNCCAAAAGGCACCGAAGTTGTCAAGACACGTGGACGCGGACTCGTCAACGAGAAAACCTACAAGACCACCGAGCGCCCCGTCGACACCGAGATACCAATTGCCGTCCTCACCGANA
>JAAVGC010000028.1:2112-6879 GCA_014800445.1 Bacteroidales bacterium
ACNGCNTCNTCNTCCGANATNCTNNCNGGNGCTCTTCAGGATCTCGACCGTGCGGTTGTTATCGGCCAGCGTTCTTTCGGNAAAGGACTTGTGCAGTCGTCNCGTCCGCTACCCTACAACGGACTCCTCAAAGTCACCATNGCCCGCTACTACACCCCCAGCGGACGCTGCGTNCAGGCNATCGACTACTCNCACCGNAACCCCGACGGCACAGTNAGCCGCGTACCTGATTCACTCACCAACNTCTTCCACACCGCTGCCGGACGCGAGGTGCGCGACGGTGGAGGCATAACCCCCGACATCAAGATTGANCTTCCGAAGCTCAACAATTTCACGGCCAACCTCATCTACACTGAGAACGCGCCATTTAATTTCGCCACCTACTATCGCAACAACAATCCCGAAGTACTCCCTGCTTCCGAGTGGGAAGTNACNGACGACATCTACGACCAGTTCAAGTCCTTCGTNACACCCGACTCACTCCAGAAGGATCGTATCTGCGAAGTGCTTATCACCGAATTTGAGAAAGCGTCTGAAGCCGAGGGGTACCTCAACGACGACGTGAAAGCGACGCTGGCCACACTCCGTTCGCAGATCAAGCCCGACCTCAACCACGACCTCGACGTCAATCGCGACATTATCGCCGCCGAGATCGCAAAAGAGATCATGGCACGTTACTACTATGATGCCGGACGCATCGAGCAGAGCCTCCACAACGACCCGGAAGTCAACAAAGCCATNGAAGTNCTTTCCGATCCCGCCCGCTACAAAGCCATCCTCACCCCACAGTAAACTGGAAATANTTTCCTCATGCCCCTTCGGCTCCTGTTCTGCCTGATCCTGNTTCTGGCCATTTCTGCCCGAGCCGATAATTGGGTGCANCATCTGCCGTTTGGAGGTGTCGACGGCATTNCCGAAACATCCCGCAGAGTATACTATACNTCACTCGGAGCCCTCTACGCCTACGACAAAAAGCACTCCGAGACACTTTTCCTCTCGCCGCATGACTACCTCAACGATGTCAACGTCATTGGCATATACTCTCGCCCCGGGACCGATGCCGTTGCCATCACCTACGCCTCCGGCAACATCGACATTATCCGCGANGANGGNACNNTNGNCAANCTCCCCGACATAATGACCTCCCGCCTTTCCCCGCGTGAGATTCATGGCGTCGCATTCTCTCCCGACCTATCCANGATGTGCGTTGCCACNGGNTTCGGNGCNGTNCTTTTCGATCTGCNCCGCAACGAAGTGCGCAGCCACCTCCGCACNCCTCATCCTGNCGATGCCGTNACCTTCNTCGCNNNCNNATCCGGCCATCCTCACTCAAGGCCAATGGCTTTTACTCCCCTCCGGCTCACCGTTTGACAAAATCGGGAGTTGGCAATCCATACCCGCCTCCGATATCCCCGTCGCCACCGGCATTACTCCTGACCAGCTCCCCTCCTCCATTAGCGCTTCATGCGTCTCCGCCGCAGCCGGGCTGGCTCAGGTCTGGGTGGGCACCCCCGACGGGCTGTGTTGCTACGACCTCTCATCATCTCGACCCACACTGAAAATCGGCCCCGTGCGACCCGGCGAAATGAGCGTGGCCGACGTCAACATGCTTCGCCTTGCACCATCCGGCAACCTCTACATCGGCACCCGCGGCAACTCCAACGTCCACATCAACCGCTCCACAGGCAACATTGCCCGACTCTGCCGCCTCACCCCCTCCGGCACCTTCCACGACCTCACCCCCTCATCCGCTTCTACCCTGTCAGGAAAACTCCCCGACGACTCCGGCCACCTTTTCGACCTCACATTCATCCGTGAGGATCCCGATGATCCCTCCATGCACTACACCGGAGCACTTTTCGAAGGATTTTATGCCCTCGACGGCCGCGAGGAAATCGCTCACTTCTACCTCGACAACACCCGCTTTCTCGACAATTGGGGCGTCCGTGTCATGGATCTCGCCTTCGACCCCCGCGGGGGAATGTGGGCCTATTCCGAAGCACCATCCGGCAAGCCCATGATCCATTATCTCCCGCAGGCAGCACGCAACAGCATCCCTGCCGTCACAGCCGCCGACTGGACACCCGTCGACTTCACCGCCGATGTTATCTCCGGGCGCGACTGCACTGCCATCATGTCCGCATCCGGGCGCTACATCTACTCCATGGGGTCAGCCGACATCTACGTCTACGACACCGCCGCCACCATTTCATTATCCGACGACAGCGGCGCATGGGCACGCTCATTCGTCACACCCGACGGCACTGCTATCCCCGTTACCCGCGTATGCACCATCATGGAAGATCCCTCCGACCTCTCCCTTTGGATTGGCACCGACGTTGGAGTCCTTGTGGCATCACATCCCTGGGAAATTACCGACGGGACAATCACCGTCTCCCGCCCCGTTGTCAATCGCGACGACGGCACCTCACTTGCCGATTACCTTCTTGCCACCGACCGCATCTACGGCATCGCCACCGATCCGCTTGGCCACAAGTGGATCGCCACTGCCGCATCCGGAGCCTTCCTTGTNTCACCCGACGGATCCGCTATTCTGCAACACTTCACTCCGGCCAACTCCCCGCTCCCCACCGGCGAAGTCCGCGCCGTAGCCTGTCGCCCCGACGGCACCGTCTTTTTCGGCACCACATGCGGTCTGCTTGAATATCAGTCCGACTACCGTCCCGGCACCGATAGCCTTTCCGACATAACCATCTACCCCAACCCCGTGCGTCCCGATTACCTTGGCGACGTCATAATCGACGGACTCCCCGACAACTCCATTGTAAAAATCATCGACAGCGCCGGCAACCTTGTAGTGCAACTTCGCAGCGAAGGCAGCCGCATCCGTTGGAACCCCCGCAACAGCTCCCGCCCACTCCCTGCCGGCATCTACCACATCGTAGGCACCTCCCCCACCCACGCCGGCCGCCCCCTCGGCAAACTCGCCCTCATCCGCTGATCCCCTCCCCCCTCCGAGTTCTCCGCGATCTCCGAGTCCTCCGAGNCCTCCCGATTACAAGCGTGCAAAGCACGCGATTTTTGTAGTAACCGCGCCTGTCAGGGCGCGGCAGTCGGGCATACACCCGCACCGAGCACGCAGCGCGTGCGCCTTATCTACTAAGTACTCTTACCGACAGGTTCTGTGCCTATTTGAACTGCATTGCACACCACATGCGTACTGCTTTTCGACAGTTGAAAACGATATAGCTACACTCATCAATAATTAAATAAGGGAGAGTTATATTTAAAGAATAAAGAGATTACGGTGCGTATCATAAAAGTGAGGCGCACCGTAATCTCTTTATATCATCACCAGATACGCTAAGTAAGAAAGTAAATGGCGCAGACTCAATAAAAAAGTCTACGCCATAAATTATTATTTTATAATCTCGCGTTCGTGCTGTTACACTTATCTTGTCTTCACCTTCTGGCTGACAGCTGCATCAATCGAGCATACAGTTGCAAGATTCACAATGTCTCTCACAGGAGAGTCAACCTTGATGAAGTGAACCGGCTTGTTAAGACCTACCTGGATCGGGCCGATTGCCTCACCCACACCCATTTCAAGCATCATCCTGAATGCCGTGCTTGCGGCACTAAGATTAGGGAATACAAGAGTGTTTACCTCTTTGCCGGCTATTTTTGAGAATGGGAACATACTGTCACGTCGCTCGGTGTTCAGGGCATAGTCGATCTGCATTTCGCCATCGATACAGAGATCTGGGTAGAGACGATGCATCTTGTCAACCACATTATGCACTTTGCGGCTCTCAGGCTCGGGACTCGATCCGAAGTCACTGTATGAAATCATAGCCATAACAGGATCAACGGCAAAGAATCGTGCACCGTAGCGTGCGAGGCGGGCTATGTCGAGCAGCGTGTCCTCATCAGTCGTTCGGTTTACGCCTGTGTCCGCCAGGAAATATGTGCCGCGCTTGGTCGTCACGATGTGCATGTCGATGAAGTGCTCATAGTCCGGCCTGATACCGATAGTCTCTTTGGCGATTTCTTGTGCCACCGGGCTGGCGGAATAGGTGCCGGCAATCATAGCATCAGCTTCTCCACCCTCCACCATCATCATGCCGAAATAGTTGCGGTCATACATCTTCTCAAGGGCTTCGGGAAGGGTTGCACCGTTGCGGCGATGTTTTGTGGCAAGTCGGTTGGCAAATTTCTCTCGGCGTTCGGCCTCGTCATCGTGACGGGGATTGATGATTGTTATGCCATCGAGTTCAAGCCCCAGACGCTTCGCCCTCTTTTCGATCATCTCCTGATTACCGAGAAGTATCGGATAGCAGATTCCTTCCTGATGTGCGTCCACGGCGGCACGAAGCATATTGTCGGTGTTTCCTTCGCTGAATATCACACGCTTGGGCTGACGTTTTGCCGTTTCGACCATGCTGCGGATAATCTTCTTGTCGGAATTCATCAGACGCTCGAGTTCATGCTTGTAACGCTCCATGTCATCGATCGGGCGTGCTGCAACACCACTCTCTGCTGCTCCACGGGCTACTGCCGGTGCTACCTCAAGCAGCAGACGTGGATCCATGGGCTTGGGAAGTATATAGTCACGTCCGAACTTAAGATGCGACATACCGTAGGCAGCATTCACCACTGGTGGAACAGGCTGTTTGGCGAGATCTGCGATAGCCTTTACAGCGGCAAGTTTCATCTCCTCATTGATTGCGATCGCCCCGCAGTCAAGTGCCCCTCTGAAAATATAGGGGAAACCGAGGACATTGTTGATCTGGTTGGGATAGTCGC
>JAAVGC010000029.1 GCA_014800445.1 Bacteroidales bacterium
CCACTCACCTCTTCCTCGCAGGATGCGAGGAAAACAAGCCGATAAGATGAAGGAGCGGCGGAATACAGAAAGTGAATGAACGCAGCTGCAAGAGAGACAAGCGATGCTCCTGCATCGTTGCTTCCTATACCATAAAGACGCCCTGTGGATTCATCAACATCAGGAGTGAATGGATCACGTGACCATCCGGCAACCGGTTTCACGGTGTCGATATGGCTATTGAGCAAAAGCACCGGAGATTCAGCAGAATCATTATGTGCGACAGGGACAGCAAGAATGTTGTTGCCGAATCGCGAAACAACCGCTCTGTCGCCGCAATGCTCACGCATGAAGTTCTCCACAAGATCAGCAGCAACTGTTTCGTCGCGACTGATACGTGGAATTGCAATCAAGCCCTTGAGCAAGTCAAGGGCCTGATAGAAAAGTTCGTCACGGTTATCGCTCATTTTCCAGTGATTTCGTTGACAACAGCGATGATGTCTTCAGCAAGTTTCTGCGCTTCCTCCATAGTGTGAGCCTCAGAATAGATGCGGATGATGGGCTCAGTATTGGATTTGCGCAGATGCACCCACGCATCGGGGAAGTCAATCTTCACTCCATCGATATCGGTGATCTTTTCACCNGAATATTTACCCTTGATCGCTTCGAGAATAGCATCGACATCNATACCGGGGGTAAGCTGAATCTTGTTTTTGGCTATGGCATAAGCCGGNTAGCGTTTTTTGAGCTCACTCACCGATACCTTCTCATGGGCAAGATGTGAAAGGAAGAGCGCNACGCCCACAAGAGCATCACGACCTGCATGGAGTGCGGGATAAATAACGCCGCCATTACCCTCACCACCGATAACAGCACCTGTNCGGCGCATTTCCGTNACAACATTAACTTCACCTACNGCAGCCGCAGAATAAGTGCATCCGAGTGCCTCGGTGACGTCACGCAAAGCACGCGACGAGCTGAGNTTGCTCACAGTGGCACCGGGAGTGTGGCGAAGAACATAATCNGCAATGGCAACAAGNGTGTATTCCTCGACAAACATTTCGCCGTTTTCCATCACGATAGCCAGGCGGTCAACGTCGGGATCAACGACAAAGCCTACATCGGCAATGCCGGTGCGCATGAGGTCGGAAATCTGAGTGAGGTTTTCAGGAATGGGCTCAGGAGTGTGTGCAAAGCGTCCGGTCGGCTCACAATTAAGCTCAACGACTTCTTTAACTCCAAGCGCACGCAAAAGAGCGGGAATAGCTACACCTCCGATGGAGTTAACAGCATCAACAGCCACNCGGAAACCNGCAGCGGCGATAGCCTCGCGGTCGACCAGCGGAAGCGCAAGCACAGCGTCAATGTGTCGACGAAGCCATGTATCATTGGTCGATACAGAGCCGATCTTGTCAATCTCGGCAAANGAGAAATCATCCTCAGCGGCNATGCGAAGCACCTCTTTNCCTTGNGCGTCGTTGAGGAACTCACCATTTGCGTCAAGAAGTTTCAGTGCATTCCACTGAGCGGGATTATGTGAGGCAGTAATGATAATGCCGCCGCATGCCCCCTCNCCTGTAACGGCAATTTCAGTTGTNGGAGTCGTGGCNAATCCAATATTGACAACCTCAAANCCCATTGCGGCAAGCGTGGATGTGACAAGATTGGAAACCATCGGACCTGAAAGACGTGCATCACGCCCGACAACTACACGGCGTGGTTTATCAACAGGTGTCGATTTATCAATGAATGCAGCATAGGCCGCAGTGAACTTCACAATGTCGACAGGAGAAAGCCCTTCGCCAGTTTTCCCGCCGATCGTTCCGCGAATACCGGAAATGGATTTTATTAGAGACATCTGAAACAGTGTTATAAGTGATGAAAGGAGAGTCGGAGATGATTAACACCCGCAGACAAGATTAAGTCTGTGCGCGGAAATAGCGCAGATTGTAAAGGAACGGCACAACAGCCGAGATCTCACTTGTGAGACCAAGCTGCGACTTGACAACCAGATTGACACGGCAATCAATGCCGAGATACTTGAGAGGTTCCTGTATGCCTGTACCGTAGGTGGTGTAAGATGACATGGTGAAGTTCTGATACCTGAAGCTTGTGGGTTCGATGGACATATCCACATCGTTGCCTTCGGGGATTGCTTCTCCAGTCTTCCAGAGCTCAGAGAGATTGGTGCGCATGAAGCGGAAATAGATAAGCTCGTCGTAGACAGCCTTATCGGTGCGTGTTCCGGGATCAAGCACCTGCATGTAAAGAGTGCCTTCGTCGTTAAGACGGTAATACGGGGCATTCTCTCCAACCTCAAACACAGTATCAGAAGGAATGGAGTTTATGACCCTATAATTTGCGAGAAAAGAATTGACGGCATAGCTTTCATCATTGAGCAGCTCGGCATAGCTTTTGCTTTTGGAGCATGATGAAGACATCATCGCGGCAAAAAGCGGAAGGAGCAGTGCGATGAGAGTGAAGAGGGATGATTTGTTTTTTATCATGACCTTATGGTGGAAGAGTGATATTCCAGTTATCGGGTTATTAATTATTGTCTAATTATCAATTATTTTTCAACTATCGGGAGATATTGCGCGTAATCGGGGAGAACTTTGCGAAGAGTATCGACCGCCTCACGCATGTGCCCACGGAATTCTCCACCGGCAGCGTTCAGATGACCTCCCCCACCAAAATGTGACGAACATATTTTATTTACAGGAAATTCTCCCTTGGAACGCATCGAGACCTTTATGAAGCCCGGTTCCTGGTGCATAAACACAGATACCGCNACTTCGGGTATGGTGAGAGGGACATTNACAAGCCCCTCGGTATCACCCTTTACGTAGTCGTAGCGGGCAAGATCATCGGCATTAAGGGTGATCAGTGCCGCACGTCCGTTCATGAGCAGCTCCATACGGCTGTCGATAGCAAACGCATTCAGACGAAGCTGGCTCTGCGTCTTAATGTTGAGCCGCTCCCACAGACGCACTTTATTAACCCCAAGACGAAGTAAATCGGACACTATGGTGTAAAGATCGGGATCATTGGCGTTGTAGGAGAGATTTCCGGTATCGGTCATGATACCGGTCATAANACACATAGCTGTCTTTTTGTCGATTATCGGCCGTAGACCAAGCGCACAAATNACTTTGAACAGCAACGCGCAAGTGGATGATTCCGAAGGACGTGAGATAGTAATATCGGCAAATGCNTCCGGATCAAGATGATGATCAATAAGAACTTTTTTAGCCTTCGCACGNGCTATGAAAGGTGCGAGTCTATCAATGCGGTTAAGAGCATTAAAATCAAGGCAAAATATCAATTCAGCCTTCTCAACCAGTGACCTACAGAAATCTTCCTGCGAAGAGACTGCAACAACCTCCTTGCACCCCGGCAAAAAGCGTAGTGAACGTGGCGGAGAATCAGGAGTGACAATGTGCACGGCCTTTCCAAGTGTGGATAGAATGTGCATCAAAGCAAGTGTGGATCCTACCGCATCACCGTCGGGCTTGACATGGCAGGTAATGACCACAGTGTTGCACCTCTCAATAAGCTGTGCCAGTGACCTGACCGAATTCTTATCTATGTCGTTACCTATCATGGTTGTGTTACTGTTGCGATGCTCAATTTTGTTAGGAATATGCAAAGTTACAACAATTAAGTAGTTTTGCAAATGAAACCTCGAAAAGCATGGTTAAGGGTGTGAAAGAACGGTGCTTTGTGTGTCGTGAAAGCGCGCCACGAGAAAAACACGAGACGAGGTAGCCCAGATAGAACGCCATGAATGTAACGGATATAAGCTCCCTGTGATGCAGCAAATCCACCATCGGGTGTATAAGAGCGTTCTCCAGATGAGGCTGACGGCTGACGGCATACATCAACAGGAATCATATCAATGCTAAACCCCGTACGCAACGCGTCGGCGATGAAAAAAGCCTCTTCGGCCGCCGTNAAACGGGGTGCGCCCAACCCAAAATCAGGACGGAATTCAAGTCTCCCTCTGACAGANGCAGTTCGAAACACAATCTCGGAGGATGTAACCCAATACCCNGATGGNAACNGNCGGCCTATCCTTATCGCTGAAGCCGGGTACTTTTTGCGTTTACCGGCTATGCGAAACAGAGCAATGTCGGGAGCGCCGGCGGCTGCAAACACTTTGCNGACACTCTCAAACGCATCNGGCAGAATCACGGTGTCGTCATCGGCAATCATGCTGATATCGGCATCTGATGCAGATATGGCAATATTGCGCGANACACTCAGTCCGCGCGAGTCAGAAACGATCACCCTAATATCGGGACGATGAAGTTCAGGAGGCACNATAGCCTCACGAGTCATGCCGGGCATCTGCCACACCACAACGTAGCTCACACCGNGTGCCGACGGGAGCGTCATCGAAGCAACGCGGGCTATGCCGTCATTGCCAATNGTGGATATGAGGACTGAAATTGTGAGCAGACGACAGAAGTATTCAGATCAGGAAATAAACTCTGGACGGAAGCGGTGTCCCTTGATTTTCTGCGGCTGAGANGATTCAGATAGCTGCTTAGCCGCNTCGGGGGTAAGCACTACTGTGGAGAAACGATCGTCGACCTCAATGCGGCCAACATCGGCACCATTGAG
This sequence comes from Bacteroidales bacterium, assembly GCA_014800445.1. Lineage (GTDB taxonomy): Bacteria > Bacteroidota > Bacteroidia > Bacteroidales > Muribaculaceae > JAFLTL01. The sequence goes on from JAAVGC010000029.1 coordinate 4,606, forward strand.
CCCTGCCTGCTTAGTGAGAAAACCAAGAATGTCACCGCGTGAGACTTTGTCGCGTTTACCCAAATTAATCAGCAATGTCACCGGGAGCGGTGATGCAGCAGCGACACCGTCGGTATGTGGGGGCGCCCAGACTCGATCGGCATCCATAAACTCGGGGCGATCATCTTTGTCGGATAGAATCGTGTAGACCTTACCTGAAGCTCCCGCACGAGCTGTGCGACCATTGCGATGCGTCCATGCTTCGGGGGACACGGGGACATGATAGTGAATCACGGCATCAATATCGGGAATATCCAGGCCTCGGGCCGCAAGATCAGTTGCTGACAGAATCGGAGTCGTGCCGTTGCGCAGAAGCGAGACGGCAAGCTGACGATCCTGCTGCTCCATGCCACCATGATACAGTCCTGCCGGAAGCCCTGCCTTGCGCAGTTCCTGATGGATGCGCTCGGCACTTTCGCGATGATTTGTAAAAATTATAGAGCGGGTACCCGGATCCAACGCCCGAAGAAGGTCAATAAGAGTCCCCAGCTTATCGGGTAGCGGCGACGGCACCTCGATAATCTCAATATCAGGTTTTGCCGCAGCCTCCCCCTTTGTNTCCTCCCGGAAGTCGAATGTAACAAGATTCTGAAGCGACGGNTCCTCTGGCAAATGCTCAATCGCAGTAGCGGATNTGAGAATAGTGAGACGTGTGTTCTTAAGTTTATGAATTATACGCTTCATCTCTTCCATGAAGCCCAACTCGAGACACTTGTCGTATTCATCGATAACGAGTGCCGACACTGTTGCCAAATCTATATTCCGTCGGCCTATGTGGTCAAGCAAACGTCCGGGGGTTGCNACAATAATGTCGGGAGTATTTGCCGCCATAGAGTTGGATTCATCGCGAAATGAATGACCTCCGAACAAAGGCGTTGTGCGATAAGCCGGTGCGATCTGCTTCAGCACTCCGGCAATCTGCAACGCAAGTTCACGCGAAGGAGCGATAATGACAGCCTGTGTGCCAGAGCCCGGCCTACGCATAAAGCGCAGAAGTCTTATCGAAAATGCGATGGTTTTTCCNGAGCCGGTTGGTGCGAGGAGAACTATACGCCGGTCATCGGTCTCGGCCATTTTAAGCTGCATAGGGTTCAGAGTATGAAATCCCGTGAGCGACAATATCTGTTTTTTTATAGAGGAAGAATCTGGCATATATCAAATTAGCTTAATTGGNAATGTATTTTACAANGCCGGACCGTAATCTTTTTACAAATTTAGTCCAACTCAAAAATTAGAACCGCCAAGTCAGGTTAATAGTTGTTAACACACATATCAAAACACCGCGANCAGATGTGACTCNGCGTAAGACTTTACCATAGTGAGCATTGCTCACTTTCAGGCGTAGNGTGCAATAGGTTAACAAAACGTTAAAAGGTGTGTAACTCAAAAAATAAATCCTTAGTTTTGCATTANAGTATAGGAGNTGCGATATAAAAAACATGCGCACCAACTTCAAAGCAGATAAAGAAACTAATATGGCAAAAGTATATGGAGCGGTTGAAATAGACCGCGAGCGTTGCAAGGGATGTAGCCTATGTGTGGTTGCATGCCCATGTGACGTGTTGTCACTCCAGACCCGTGAAGTAAATGACCGGGGCTATCTCTATGCCTATGCCAAGAATCAGGAGGCATGTATCGGCTGTGCGGCGTGTTCGGCAGTGTGTCCGGACGCCTGCATTGAAGTCTACCGCGTGATTGAGCGCGGTGAAATGCCTAAATGAACAAGATACAGCACACACATGAGCAATAACGAAACAACAGGAGATGTAGTGCTGATGAAAGGTAATGAGGCAATCGCCCATGCCGCAGTGCGCTACGGATGTGACGGTTATTTCGGATACCCTATCACGCCACAGAGCGAAGTGCTTGAGACCCTTGAAGCGCTGATGCCGTGGGAGACCACCGGAATGGTCGTGCTTCAAGCAGAAAGCGAGATCGCATCCATCAACATGGTATATGCCGGAGCAGCTACCGGCAAAGCGGTATTCACGTCATCAAGCAGCCCCGGCATCTCACTGATGCAGGAGGGTATCTCCTATATAGCAGCAGGCGAGCTGCCTGCCCTGATCGTGAATGTGATGCGCGGTGGCCCGGGTCTGGGCACCATCCACCCGTCGCAGAGCGACTATTTCCAAGCCACCAAGGGAGGAGGACACGGCGACTATCACCTGATCGTGCTTGCACCGAAATCAGTGCAGGAGATGGCAGACTTCGTCGGGCTCGGTTTTGACCTCGCNTTCAAATACCGCACTCCGGCAATGATACTTGTTGACGGCATGGTGGGTCAGATGATGGAGAAGGTGGTGCTTCCGCCACAACGTCCGCGCCGCACCGATGANGAGGTGCTTGAGCAGTGCCCGTGGGCAGCCACCGGCGATGCCGACAAGCGCGGCCGCAACAATATCATCACCACGCTTGAGCTTGACTCGCATGTGATGGNGAAAAACAACGAGCGTTTTCNGGAAACCTACCGCCGCATCNAGGCTAACGAGGTGCGCTATGAGGAATACATGACCGAGGATGCCGAATGGCTNATGGTGGCNTTCGGCTCAATGGCACGCATAAGTCAAGCCGCTATCAACTCCGCCCGCGAAGCAGGAATAAAGGTAGGACTGCTGCGTCCGATCACGCTTTGGCCNTTCCCCTACAAAAGAATCAGCGAACTTTCACNNCANGTGAAAGGGATACTGGTACCGGAGATGAACGCCGGACAGATGATCGAGGATGTGCGTCTTGCCACCGAAGGACGTGTGCCGGTGAAACATTGCGGTAGAATGGGCGGAATCATTCCGAGTCCTTCGGAGGTAGCAACCGCGCTTAACTCTCTAATTGAAGTGAAGTGATGAATCGCGAAGATATAGTCAAACCGGAGAATAAGGTCGTTTCGCGTCCGCGCCTGCTTAACGACAACATAATGCATTATTGCCCCGGCTGCAGTCACGGGGTTGTGCACAAACTTGTAGCGGAGGTTATCGAGGAAATGGGACTTGACAAGACAGGTGCCGTGGCAATCGCTCCGGTGGGTTGTGCAGTCTTTGCATACAACTACATCGACGTGGACTGGATCGAGGCCGCCCACGGTCGCGCTCCCGCAGCGGCAACAGCCGTGAAGCGTCTGTGGCCCAAGAAGCTGGTGTTCACTTACCAGGGTGACGGTGACCTGTCGGCCATCGGCACCGGTGAGGCAATCCACGCCGCCAACCGTGGAGAGAACATAGCAATAATCTTCATTAACAACGGCATTTACGGCATGACAGGCGGCCAGATGTCGCCTACGACTCTCGAGGGGATGAAAACCTCGACCACGCCTTACGGTCGCCGTGTGGATCTTAACGGTTATCCTCTGGCAATCACCGATATTTTTGCTCAACTTGACGGAACATGCTATGTGACTCGTCAGGCAGTGAATGATGCGGCAGCAGTGCGCAAGACAAAAAACGCTATCAAGAAGGCATTTCAGAACTCGATGGATGGTCTGGGCACCTCGGTTGTCGAGGTTGTGAGCCAGTGCAACTCAGGATGGAAGATGTCGCCTGTCAAAGCTAACGACTGGCTTGTGGAAAACATGGAGGCCAAATACCCACTCGGGGATCTGAAAAATAACACGCCGAAAAAATGAAAGAGGAAATAATCATGGCAGGTTTCGGCGGACAAGGTGTTCTGTCGATGGGCAAGATACTTGCTTATGCTGCGCTTCTCGATGGCAAAGAAGTAACATGGATGCCGTCGTATGGTCCGGAACAACGTGGAGGCACCGCCAATGTGACGGTAATCCTGTCGGATGAAGAGATAAGTTCTCCGATACTTGATGAATATGACACAGCTGTAATACTCAATCAGCAAAGTCTCGACAAATTTGAAAAGTCGGTGAAGCCAGGCGGAACACTTATCTATGATCCTTACGGCATACATCATCAGCCCACACGCACTGACATAAATATCGTACCGGTCAATGCTATGGAAGCAACATTTGAGTTAGGTAATCCAAAGACCTACAACATGCTGCTTCTCGGCGCTCTGATCAAGGCACGTGGCTGCGTGAGCGTTGAGGACGTTATGAAGGGGCTGAAAAAGACGCTACCTGAACGACACCATCACCTGCTTGATGCCAATGAGAAGGCAATACGCCGCGGCATGGAGCTTGTGGGNTANATCGAATNGNNNCGCAAANNANNGAATGACCTCNNNCGAGGTCATTTTTTTTGTAGAAGTGGGCGAAGTATAAGTCGCACGCGCTGCGTGCTCAGTGAGGTGGAGTGTTGCATGGCCGCGCCCTGACAGGCGCGGTTACTACATGAGCCGCGTGCTTTGCACGCTGATAGTCAGGAGGACGCACGAACCGTGCGTCCCTACTTTCTGATTTATAACAACAGGCCCTCTTGATCAGGAGGGGCGGGAGAGGATATCGAAGGTGTCGACGATGATNTCNGTTATGTTGTGCTTGAGGGCATTGGCGTCCTGCCAGACNCGGGTACGNAGNTTGCCTTCTATGAACANTTTGGTGCCTTTGTCAATATATCGTTCGGCAATCTCGGCGGCATGATCCCACATGACGATGTTGTGCCACTCGGTGCGGTCGGGAGTCTCAGTTCCGTCGGNAGTGCGTCGGCCGCGCTCAGTTGTGGCAAGCGAAAATGTGGCAACCGGACGTTGCCCGATATAGCGAATGTCGGGTTTACGCCCGACATTCCCTACAAGTATGACTTTATTTACTGACACTTATGAAGTGATTTAAACTTATAGTCCTTTCTCAAGCTGACGGGTGAATTTGTCAAGGAATTCATCGGCCTCAGCACGTGAGAGACAGAGGGGCGGAAGCAGGCGGATGATGTTGGTTCCTGCCGCTCCGGTGAAGACGTGCTCATCGAAGATGAGACGACGGCGCAGGTCTTTGGCGGNCTGATCAAACTCGATGCCGATCATGAGGCCACGTCCGCGCACTTCTTTTATGCCGGGTATCTCTTTAAGGCGGGAAATGAGATATTCACCGATCTCANGGGCGTTGTCGACAAGTTTTTCATCGTTCATGATGTCAAGCACAGCACAAGCAGCAGCGCATCCGAGATGATTGCCNCCAAATGTGGTGCCGAGCATACCGTAGACGGGCTCAAATTTCGGGGAGATAAGGACTCCTGAGAAGGGGTAACCGTTGGCTATACCTTTGGCGACGGTGATAATGTCAGGACGAATACCTGCCCACTGGTGNGCAAAGAATTTGCCTGAACGTCCGTAGCCGCACTGAATCTCATCGGCAATGAGAACGGTACCAGTCTGCTCGGTGACTTCACGCAACTGACGCATGAATTCATCGGTNGCCATGCGGATTCCACCGACACCCTGAATGGGCTCAAAGATGACTGCCGCCACATCGCCCTTGGCGAGTTCAGCTTTAACTGCCTCAATGTCGTTGAGCGGAAGGAAGGTCACATGACCGGAGCGATTNACGGGAGCCTGAATCTTAGGATTGTCGGTTGCCTCGACAGCCGCCGATGTGCGGCCATGGAATGCTTTGTCAAAAGCGATGACACGGCTGCGGCCAGTGTGGAAAGAAGCGAGTTTTATAGCGTTCTCGTTGGCCTCAGCTCCTGAGTTGACGAGGAAGAGCGCGTAGTCGTCGTAGCCGCTTGCGTTGCCAAGGCGATCGGCCAGTTTCTGCTGAAGTGAATTAACTACTGAGTTGGAGTAGAACAACAGTTTCGAAGCCTGATCGTTGAGTGCCTCAAGATAGCGGGGATGACTGTGTCCGACAGAAATCACAGCGTGTCCGCCATAGAGGTCGAGATACTCACGATCCTGCGAATCCCATACTCGACAACCTTTTCCACGGGTTATCTCTATGTCGAACAGAGGATAAACATCAAATAGTTTCATCTTAAAAGCGTGTTGATTTTTTGATGGGATAAAATTAATANTTTATGGCCAATTTCGCAGAATTGCAAGGAATGAAATTGCTAAATTTGCGCTTATGATAGCCCGTATAACAACTCTGCTGACCGCCATGCTTGCCGCCCTGATGACTATTGTCGAGGCGAAAATGACCGTAAGGGTGCATGACAGCAGGGTTGGTTGCGTGCAGTGGCGCAAGGGAGACACGCCTGTGACAGCACCTGTGGCGAGTGCGGGAGAGAACGACGGGCTGAAGCTGACGTTTGACCTGATAGCTCCTGAGGGTGAGGATGAGTTGTGGATGCCCTTTCTGCGCTGCCGCGTGCGCCACACTAATGCTGACGGCATGGATGACGGACTGGTGGAAAGCGAATATCTCGACGGTTTCAATCTTGCTGAAATTGGCTACGGGGAGGCTTCGGAACCGGGAATGACGACGGTGCTCTACCGGCACTACAGCGTGATGGTGCCACCGACTGAGGTAAAAGCGACATTGTCGGGAAATTACGTTCTCGAAGTATATGAGTCGGAGAAACCTGACATGGTGATACTCGAAGCTCCGTTTGCTATCGAGGAAGGGAGCGTCGGGATCGCCGGAATGGTGACAAGCCGCACAGACACGGATTGGAACGGCGAGTCGCAGCAGCTTGAAATCGAGGTGACAAACCAGGGACTTGACCGACGTGTGACACTGCAAGACATGAGGGTGGAAATNGTGCAGAACGGAGATGAGGGGACACGCCGACGACTCCCCCACCCCTCNCAAACGGCCGGTAACAAAGCTACCTACGCTCACTTGCCGGAACTGACCTACAAAGGTGGCAACGAATTCCGCCGCATGGAAACCGTAAGCCGCAAAACTCCGGGGATGAATGTGGCAGAAATCATGTGGGACAATTCGATCTATCACGAAATACTCAATGCCGATACACCACGCCGCGGTAAAGCATACGATTACGATCAGACGCAAGGGGGTGAATTCACGGTGAGAGAGGCCGACGAAGGCAGGTCAATACCATCGGACACAGAGGCGGACTACACCGTGGTGCATTTCACCCTCGAGGAGTCGGGTATATGTCCTCCGGACGCAGTGGTGATAGACGGTGCCCTAACCGGACGAAGAAAAGATGCTAACGCGACAATGGACTATGACTCAGGGAGCAACGTATGGCGAAAGGCATTGCTACTGAAACAGGGTGCTTACGACTNCCGGNATCTTAAGAGAAGCGCTGCTACGAGAGAAACAAGCGAGAGCGCAATTGAAGGGGATCATCACCAGACACAGAATGTCTACACGGTGTGGGCGTACTACCGCCTACCCGGGGAACGGACAGACCGGCTGGCAGGAACAGCCACAATCGTGGCCAAATAGAACCAAGGAATGGAGGAAGAAGAAATCATGTTGCAAATAGGAAATGAACTGGTGTCGCTCGATCTGGCAGAACGGTTTTTCTGCTGCGATCTTGAAGCGTGCAAGGGGCAATGCTGCATAGAGGGTGACGCAGGAGCACCAGTGACCGAGGATGAAGTGAAGGAAATCGAAGGAGCACTGCCGATAGTGAAACGCTACATGCTGCCCGACGGCATTAAGGAGGTTGAAAAGCATGGATGCAGCTATATCGACTGCGAAGGCGACCTTGTAACTACGATCGTGGACGGGCGNGACTGCGCTTTCACCTGCCGCGGANAAGNTGGAATATGCCTCTGCGCTATCGAGAAAGCCAAAAGGCTCGGAGAGACGAATGTTGAGAAGCCTATATCGTGCGCACTGTACCCGCTNCGGCTGACAGAATACCCCACATTTACTGCCGTAAATTACCACCGCTGGAGCATTTGCCGCCCAGCAGAGGAATATGGCAAGAAGATAGGTATGCGGTTGTATCAGTTNCTTGAAGGGCCGCTGACAAGGCGATTCGGCAAGGAATGGTATGAGGAGCTGGTGCTGGCTTGTGAGACGTATTTAGAGGAGAACAGCAAATAAAAATGTAGGATGAAGGACTCACAGGCCGTGCATCACTACTCCCCCGGTGAAAAGTCAATGATGACACATCCCCATACGACGTGAAAAACGTTATATAAAACAAAGGATGCACACGCCGTGCGTCACTACAATGCGGATAACACAAATTGCAGTAAATGTATTTAAAATCTCTTTCGATCACCAACTTCAAAAATATCGAGGAAGCACGACTGGATTTCAGCCGTGGCGTGAATGGTCTTCTCGGCAATAACGGTATGGGAAAGAGCAACATGCTCGATGCAATATATTTCCTGAGTTTCTGCCGCAGCTTCACAGGCCTGACCGATCAGGGGGTGATGCGGCGCGGGGCTGATTTNTTCTCNCTTCATGGAAAATATGAACGCCATGGTGCCGACGAGGAGGTGAGCGCAGGAATGAACCGTGGCAAACGAAAGGTGATAAAGCGGAAGGGAAAAGAGTATGACAGGCTGTCGCAGCACATCGGTGTGTTTCCTGCCGTGCTTGTGGCTCCCCGCGATATAGAACTGATAACAGGACCGGGCGAAGAGCGACGCCGACTGATGGACATGGTCATCTCACAGAGTGACACGGCTTATCTCGACGCTCTGATAAGATATGGCCGTTCACTTGAACAACGCAACAAGCTGNTGCGGGCGCACGTGGTGGATCATAACCTCTATGAAGCGATAGAGATCTCGCTCTCCATGGCAGCCAAGNGAATCCATGAGACCCGACAGGCATGGCTACCCAAGTTCTCAGGACTGTTGTCGCACTACTACAGCGCAATAGCTGGAGATGGAGAAACTGCTGCCGTGACATTACGTTCGCATCAGGGAGATGAGCCAGACCTGATGAAACTACTTGACAGCGCCCGCCGCCATGATGAGGCCGTGGGGTACACATCGGTGGGACCTCACAGGGATGACCTGACCATAACGGTGGATGGTCTCGAGGCACGACGATCGGCCTCACAGGGACAGTGCAAGAGCGTGACGCTTGGAATGCGTCTGGCACAATATGATTTCCTGCGCGATGCCACGGGACTAAAACCACTTTTCCTGCTCGATGACATATTTGACAAACTGGACGCAACGCGAGTGCAGCGGATAGTAGAGATCGTGAAAAGTGATAAGTTCGGCCAGATATTTATCACGGACACTAACCGCGATCATCTTGACAATATCCTGCGAGAGAGCGGTGGCGACCGCGCTATGTGGCATGTGGATAAGGGAGTGTTCACACCGTTTTCAACTGAAGAATGAAGCGCACCGATCCAGAACAAGTGGGCGATCTGGTAAAACGGATTCTCCAGGAAAATAATCTCGACGGCCTTGCCGACCGACAACTGATATGCTCCCTATGGCCTGAAATCGTGGGGCAAGGGATCAACCGATACACAACCCGACGTTGGGTCGATGATAAGAAGCTGCATGTGGTAATATCGTCGGCAGCTCTGAAAAATGAACTGACATTTCACCGCGACAAACTCACGGACGCACTAAACCGCGGCGCGGGGAAAACAATAATAACTGATGTGATAATACATTGAAAATATGAAAGACTTTGCAAAAGCTATAGAAAGCATACCCGCATGCCCGAACCCCAAAGTGCCGGGTCCGGCTGCCAAACTCGTACATCTGACCGATGTACAACTGCGTTTCACCGACATAGACATGCTCGGACATGTGAACAACAACGCCTATTTCCAACTGATGGATCTTGCGAAGACACGTTTCTTTGCTGATCTGGTTGACGGTGATCTTAACTGGCGTAATCCGGGCGTGGTGATAGTGAATATAAACGTTTCGTTTTATGCACAGGCTTTCATGGGTGAGCAATTGGGAGTGCTGACTGGCGTGGTGTCGATCTCAGACAAGAGTTTCACTATCGAGCAAAGGGTTGTAAATCTCGAGACAGGTGTGGTGAACTGCGTGGCTCAGACGATAATGGCAACCTACAGCAAGGAAACGATGAAGAGTGTGCCTATCGACGATGAATGGCGCAAGATGCTGACCGAATGCATGGGTGAAAGGGTGTGAAGTTGATGTGCCGCAGCTCCTACGGAGTGAGAACGGAAAGAGGTGGTNGGGAGCGCGAAGATATCAGAGGACACGAGTGGAGGATGCACAAACCGTGCGTCTCCCACTCTCTGTGAAAGAAGGTGTTTATGACACAGNGCCCCTAACTATTATTACTTAAACCATGAAAAATAACGGCAATGGATAGACGAGGATTTATGAAGAAGGCGGCNGCTATGGCTACAACTGTAGCTGTTCCGGGACTCGCAGGAGCGGGATGCGCCAACGCTGCTGCTGAAGCTACCGACACGGAGAGCCGACTTATAGTGCCTAAGAACAACGGGCTCGCCATCACAGGAACGTTTCTCGACGAAATATCACATGACATACCGCATCAGAACTGGGGCGAAAAGGAATGGGATGCGGATTTCGGCTACATGAAGGCCATTGGAATCGACACGGTAATCATGATCAGGTCGGGNTACCGAAAATTTATCACTTATCCGTCGCCCTATCTGCTGAAACAGGGGTGCTACATGCCTTCGGTGGATCTTGTGGATATGTTTCTGCGCCTATCAAGGAAGCACGGCATGAAGTTTTATTTCGGCCTCTATGATTCCGGCAAATACTGGGACACGGGAGACATGTCGGTGGAAACGGAGAGTAACCGCCATGTGATCGATGAAGTGTGGGAAATGTACGGCGACCGCTACAAGGACTGCTTCGGAGGATGGTATATCAGCGGCGAAATCAGCCGAAGCACCAAAGGTGTGATTGGGGCTTTTCACGACATGGGGAAACAATGCAAGGATGTATCGGGCGGACTGCCGACGTTTATTTCTCCGTGGATCGATGGCAAAAAGGCNGTGTGGGCCGGTTCAGGTAATCTGACAAAGGAACAGGCTGTGTCGGTGGCAGAACATGAGCGCGAATGGGATGAGATTTTCGCAGGAATCCATGATGTGGTTGACGCATGTGCATTTCAGGACGGCCACATTGATTATGATGAGCTTGATGCTTTCTTCGAGGTAAACAAACGTCTTGCCGATAAACATGGAATGCAATGCTGGACAAATGCCGAGTCGTTTGACAGAGATATGCCTATCAAGTTTCTGCCAATCAAATTCGACAAGCTGCGGCTGAAACTGGAGGCCGCCAAACGTGCAGGCTACGATAAGGCTATCACTTTTGAGTTCCCGCATTTCATGAGTCCACAATCGGCTTACCGACAGGCCGGGCATCTGTATGACCGATACAAGGAGTATTTTGATATCGGGTAAGAGAGGGCGTGGCGGTCTCCCAAAGGGAAAAGCATATAATGTATTGAAAGCAAAGAGGTCGCACGGTTCGTGCGACCTCTTTAATAACACCCGTCTTCGACGGTCTACTATTTCAATGGCGATTATTTCACGAATGCTGAGTTGTTNAGATAGTCAGCGCTCTTGGCGGCCGCCTCAAACTTAGCTTTGTTGATCTGATCCTTAGTGAAGGGAGTTCCATCGGCATTGACCTGTTCACGCAGTTCCTTCGGAGTTTCAAGCTCAACAACGTAGCCGCTCATGCCGTTGTCGTAGAACTGGTTGAAGATGCCCTCAAAATCAATTTCACCACTCTCACCGATAACGAAGTCATCCTTGATGTGGAGAAGCTCGATGCGATTGGGATATTTCTTNAGATACTCAACAGGTGACTTTCCACCCTTTGTGCACCAGAAAACGTCCAACTCATAGCAAACGAGGTCGGGATCGGTATTCTCAACCAGGTACTCCCACATAACATCATCGCTATCCTTGAGTTTCTCAAACTCGCGGGCGTGGTTGTGGTAACCAAGCTTCAGACCGTACTCTTTTGCAATCTTGCCCACACGGTTGAAGTAGTCGGCCATCTGCTTGATGCTGTCGGTTGTATATCCGGCACGATAGCTGGGAATAACGAAATACTCACCTCCACATGCTTTCTGAATTTCAAAGAGGCTGCGCCAACGAGCCATGATTTCTTCTTCGTTCTCAGGATCTTCCTGAATGCTTGAGTGTGTAGAAAGAATATCGAAGCCGAGGCTGTCGCATATAGCCTTGAAATCCTCTGCCGGCATTCCAAACACTTTGGGATCACCACCCCACTGCACCAGTTCAAGCACATTGTAGCCCATATCGGCAAGTTTCTCAAGCGATCCCTGGGGATCCTGATTCATTGCATCCATAACGGAATACAGCTGAATACCAATCTGTTTGGCGGGTTCTTTCTGCGGTGCCGAACTACAGCTCGACACGGCATACATGGCTGTGGCGATTAGCGCGAACACCAGCACCTTTAATGAATTAGCCTTTGTCATAGGTTTAAAGAATTGAANATGTTTAGNNAAAGGGATGATGTAACCGAACGCCACACCAAACCTAATTTCGTAATTTGGCATAAATATAGTGAAAATAACTGTCTTGTGCGGCAAACNATGTCAAAAAACTTACGTCACAAAAAAATAAGCCGCAACTGAACTAAAGTNCAATCGCGGCTCAATGGGTTATTNTCACTAAAAGGTTTCTTACTTNAGAAGATCCTTAACAGCTTCGTTGGGTACCATGTCCTCCTTGAAAGTATAAGCACCAGTTTTGGGTGACTTTATCATGCGGATGACCTTGCTATAGGTACGGCCTTCACCCTTTTGGAGCGAGGCAACGGTTTTCTTTGCCATATCTTAAGAAATAAAGGGTGTAACTGGATTATTTAATTTCCTTGTGAACAGTGACCTTCTTGAGGATGGGGTTGTACTTTTTCAACTCCAGACGCTCAGTGGTGTTCTTACGGTTCTTCGTTGTGATGTAGCGGGAAGTACCGGGCATTCCGCTTGCTTTATGTTCGGTGCATTCGAGTATAACCTGCACACGATTGCCTTTAGCTTTCTTTGCCATGACTTAATATTCGAGATATTTGATTTCAGTGAGATATCCCTTCTCGGCTGCCTGACGTATAGCGGCATCGAGACCGAGCTTGTTGATGGTGCGCAGGCCTGCGGCGGTGATTGTTAGGAGAATCCACGTGTCTTGCTCTACCCAGTAGAACTTTTTGGTAAAGATGTTCACGTGGAAACGACGCTTAGTGCGACGCTTCGAGTGCGATACGTTGTTGCCGGTCATCGCTTTCTTGCCTGTAATCTGACAAATCTTTGACATGGCTGGTTTAAAAATATTCGGTTTTAATTTCTTATTCCTATCACTGCAAGCGAGTTCCGGTCTCATATCGCCCCAGGCGCATCACTTCCTGAGAGCTTTCCGCGGCACGCTCCGCATTTTTCAGGGTGCAAAGTAACTACTTTTTTTCTGTATAACCAACAAAATCAGCAAAAATGTAAATAANTTTTTAAATTGACTCTGGCGCAGACTCACACTGCCGATTTTTTGTATATTTACCGCCGTAATTCAAGTTTATAGTTATGGCACTGATCATTCCCAAAAAGTACAAGCTGAAACTACTGCCGGAAACGACGGAGGTAGCGATAAAGAATATAAAGGATGAATTTGAGAAGCTTCTCGGCGATGCCCTCAATCTAAGACGTGTGACCGCTCCCCTATTTGTATTGTCGGGAACGGGGCTTAATGATGACCTTAATGGCGTTGAGCCACCAGTGGGATTTGACATAGCAGCGATGGATGGGCGTCATGCCGAAGTGGTCCACTCGCTTGCGAAGTGGAAACGTGCCAAACTGGGAGCTTACGACATCGCTCCCGGGTTTGGACTCTACACTGACATGAACGCCATACGCACCACTGAGGAACTTGACAATCTCCACTCGCTCTATGTGGATCAGTGGGACTGGGAAAAAACTATCACTGAGAATGACCGCAATCTAAATTATCTTAAAGAGACTGTAAAAAAGATATATCAGGCGGTAAGGGCGTGCGAGCGAACGGTGTTCCGTCATTTCCCGCACATCACCCCGACACTTCCAGAAGAGATCACCTTCATACACTCAGAAGACCTGGCAGATGAATATCCCGGCCTGACAGCGAAAGAGCGGGAAGCAAAAGCCGCCGAAAAATATGGAGCCGTGTTCATCATAGGAATAGGTGCGCCACTCGGCACGGGAGAACCGCATGACGGACGCGCTCCTGACTACGATGACTGGATCACTCCCACCGACGAAAAGCACCGGGGNCTGAACGGCGACATAATTCTATGGAACAAGGTGCTTGAAATTCCATTTGAGTTATCGTCAATGGGCATACGTGTCAGTCCTGAATCGCTTGCCCTACAACTTGAGACGAGAGGATGCAGCGAGCGCTCAAAGTTCAGTTTCCACAAAGCTCTTCTTGCCGGAGAACTTCCTTACTCCATAGGTGGCGGTATCGGTCAGAGCCGCCTGTGCATGTTCCTGCTGCAAAAGGCGCATATCGGGGAGGTACAGGCTTCAATCTGGCCTGAGGATCAGGTGAAAGAATGTGAGAAAGCGGGTATATATCTTCTATGAACGTGGTGCAAGGAGTGTTCAGTCCTGAATAAGATCACGCATAACAGCATCAGAGCGTAGCCACAGACTTTCAGGTATGGCTACACGCCCACCAGGCGCATGAACAAGTGTGCCAGCTTTGATGTGACGGGCGACGGCACCGTAGAGTGACGAAGGTGCATCGGCAGGAACAAGCAGCCCACGCGATGTGCGAAGCGAGGTTATTATCTCGTCGTTGAGCCTGTCGAGCGGTGTGCTCTCNTCTATTTCAAGAGGAAGTTTGCCCACTGAAAGATCACTAACATACCGCGACACTGAGGCGGGATTGGCTGCGCGGTTCATTCCGTCGAAGCTATGTGCGGCGCACCCGAGTCCAAGATATGGTGTGCCATCCCAATAGGACGAATTATGCTTTGCCTCACAGCCCGGCAAAGCAAAATTTGAAACTTCGTAATGATGATAACCTGCCCGAGCTGCTTCATCGCACAAAATCCGGTACATATCCTCAGCAATCTCCTCGGACGCTTCGACTGTCTTTCCTGCCATGAGTCGGGCATAGAGTCGCGTGCCGGGCTCGTAAGATAGCAGATAGGCAGAGAAATGAGGTGGCCGGATTTCCAACATACGGCGCAAGGCATCATGCCAATCAGCGAGACTCTGCCCCGGAAGCCCATAGATGAGATCAAGACTGAAGTTTATACCCGAAAGTTTTAGCTGCTCAATAGCTTCCAAGGCTCTCCCGGGCTGATGCTGACGCCCCACGGCATCAAGGAGGGCTGAATCAAAAGCCTGCACTCCCATGCTCACGCGGTTTATGCCGGCATCAATGACCCGAAGCAGCCACTCGCGATCGACCTGCTCCGGATTGGCCTCTATGGTGTATTCTCCACCGATAGCAACCTGCGGAAGCTTAATCACTCTTTCCAAAAGATCAAACGGGAGAACCGATGGAGTGCCACCGCCGATATAAGCGGTATCCCACACNGGAACGGAATTGCCATCGCCCCATGGCGAGTGCAAAAACCTGATATCACGCTCACGCTCAAGAGCGGCCACATAGGTCTCGGCTTCCATGCGTGCGTAGGGGCGCGAATAGAAGTCGCAATACCAACATTTAGAGCGGCAGAACGGGAGATGAATGTAAAGTCCTTTACGCCGGGCTATCATCGGTTGCATATCTCTCTAAACTCACAATATTTACAGTCATCGAGCACAGGAGTCTGCACAAGAGGTTCGGCCGGATCAAACAGCCGCCGGATCTTCGCAGACATAAGCCCGACAAACTCATCGTTTATCTCACGGTAATCAGTGAGCGGCGGAAGTGAGCGACTGCTCTTTCCGGTCTCAGGATCAACCTTCGGCGGCCCTACCTTGATATCACCGATCACCGCGCTATTTATAATCTTGCGCATGGGGTATATCACAGGGTGAATGCGTCCATGGTGCCCGGTCCACTGCGAATAAGAGTTGCAATACATCATCAACTGAGTGATACCATGAGGNTGTCTTTCTGACAGGGTGTAGTCTACAAGATGCGCTACAGTGGATGCGCTGAGCTCCTCGCTACCAGTTTTGTAATCGACAAGACGCAGATAAGGTTCAGAGCCATAAGTGTCGGTAACCAGGTCTATGCGGTCAATGATGTGCATGAAATTAATATCCAACCCATCAGCGAGCGACAAAGTGCGGCTATCACGGCTCTCCCCATGCAGATAGATTACTTCATATTTATCTCTCGCCCATGCAGCTTCCGCCTCAAGGACTCTGATAATGTTTTTCTTTATCAACGCGGCAAACAGCATTGACTCCCCTGAAAGCGGCGAATCGAGATCGTCGGTTCCGGCTGCAATGTCGGCTCCCTCACGTCCGTGATAGACGTGGTTTATTGATCGCTTTATATACCGATCGAGCAACGGATCCTTAATAAGCGATTCCAACAGAGCGGCAGTGATGAGAGCTCCCTTGTCGGAGCGACGCTGTTTATGTGCCTGGTGATTATAAAGACGCTCAAGTACCTCGTGGACGATCTTACCGTAGACGCTATCGTCGATATATCCCCTGACTTCATCGGGGAGATTAAAGCCTGCCACGTATTTCAGATAAAACTTCATCTCGCAGTCGAGCATGGTCTTGATCGAACTCGCGGAGAAAGAACGCTGCTGATCCTCCGGCGCATCGGGGAGAAAACGCTTAATTTCCTCCATAGCCGCCCCGCTCTTAACAAGGCTAATGTCATTGCGTGGAATTACACCGACTTTGTAATTCTTCACCACGGATGTGAGTCCAACGGGACGATAGGCATAAATAAGCTGATAAAGGTAGCGGGACATCTCGCCGGAAGTAATACCTTCGGTGTTGGCGTTGTAGATCAGACTGACCTCCGAGGCACGGGATAGCATGCGATAGAACGCATAGGCTGTTTCGGCTTCCTTGTGCTCGGCTGTCGGGAGCCCGTAGGCCAGACGAAGTGTCTGAGGGATGAACGTTGGCGACTGCGAGCGGCGGGGGAAAACGCGCTCATTCATCGACAGGGCTACAATGCGGTCGAAATCGAGAGTGCGTGTCTCGTCAACACCAAGCACCTGCAAACCACGGAGAGGCGCACCGCTAAAGCTGACTTTACGGCCTGCCATTATCTTTGCTACCGAGCGCATCGCCGATGTCCCACCATAGACAACGTCGCCGCCAAGAACGGTGAGAATGTTCTGTTCAAGCATATCAAGCTCGTCGAGATAGCCGTGCAGGAAGCCACGGTCAAGTACCCACAGATCCTCAAGAGCATCGTCGGTTTCCTCGCCTTCGGCCGACGGATCGTCGGGAACTTCGGGCTCAGGGAACAAAGCCAACAGACACAGTACGGCCGTGCGGATTCCGGCAAAAACTCCGGCACCCGTGACAACATCCTTGAGCGGAGCAAAAAGAGGCGACAGAACTCCGGCGACATTCTGCAATTCTACCGAAGGAATGTTGAAAAGGCGCAACTGCTCGACACGTCGGGCAATCTCGCGGCACTCTTCGGGAGCAAGGCGGAGAAGCAACGGATGAGAAAGGAGGCGGCTCACATCGTCGCGGAAGAAGGTTGTGAGAGCTTCATCGCGCAGATACCGGGCACGGGAGTGCATGAGGGCGAACGCCTCGACAGCAGAGACCACCGGCGACAACCGTAATGGATAGCCCATGGTGATGTTTACATCAACTCCAGAGGGAAGGGCAAGGGAATTAAGCAGTGGCACACATAGGGCTTCATCGGCAAGCACGACGGCAGTGGAAGAGGCGTCGTGACTATGAAGATTCATGGTGGAAAGTATTGCCGAAGCTTCCTTGACCTGACCGATTTCCGATGGTACGCCCACGATGCTGATGCGAGGTGCAACGTCGGGGGACTGAAGCTGGAAGGGAGACTTGAATTTTTCGCTCAACCTCTTTACCGCTCTTGCCGCTCCATTCTCTTTCATGTCGAAGCAAGGCAAATCCACATCCCAAAAGAAATCGGCAACTTCACGGAGACGAAGTGCATCCATCACTGCAATTTCGGCATGGGATATGTTGCCGAATCCGGCAAACACAAACCTTCCGACAGAGTCAAGAAGCGGATCGCTGTCGTCGCTATCAACAGAAAGACGCTCGGCAACCCGGCGCACAGCCATGCCGCGGTAATGCAGTCCACGCTGCGTCAGGCGCTCCCTGAAATCGAAGTAAAGCGGGCCGAGAATCTGCCACACGCGAAAAAAAGCCTTTGCCGCCGAATGAGATCCGGGCTCTGCCGAGGCTGTAATGTCGTAATCGATCCAAAGTCGGTCGTCGGCATCGGGAAGCAAGTGCTCAAGCCCAGTAGTGTCCCAGAATTGTTTTATAAGCTTCCACTTCTCATCGTCGAGCGGATTGGTCTCTATTGATTTCAGATCGCGGAGGTTGCGAAGCACCTCTGANGCATCGGCCAANGACATGTCGATTTCATTGAAGTCATCAAGAATCACATCGCCCCAAAACATGAAGGACGACAGATCCATAGCAGCTTCAGCNGGCATGCCCATNCCGGCAGTAACCGAAAGATAAGAGGCATAGAGGTGAATGAGAAGNTCGGTGCGCGATGCCTCGACCGTGTCGCTCCAACGCTCAATAAGTTCATCGAGAGTTATCGTCGCAGGTGCAAGAAACGGAACGTTGAAATCACGCAGACGTGTTCCTTTTGCCTCACGAAGATATTTCTGAAAAAAAAGCGAGCTGCGCCGGTTTGGGAAAACAAAAGTAAAGTCGGTCAGCCCCTCGGGATGAGCACTGTCATAGGCAGTGGCGATCTGTTTAAGAAATGGGTCGGAGTTATCTGCCATAAAGGTCACTGCTTGATTAAGAGGACAATTTTAATAGCAAGATCAAAAAAGACGATTCGCGCTGATGAATTTGCCGCTATGTCGTGGGCAGCCCGGTCAGTCTCGGCCGTCAAGGCAATCACATTGGCCGGAGTAATGAATCTCGAGAAGTTGCGGCTGAAAGCACTCTCGTCGACCGTCATNTAGTTGATAGCGGGATTNCCAAGATTGGCGATGAAGTTCTCACGGAACATGCGNCTGCAATAGGTGAGAAAATCAATCTGTGCCTCACGACCTATGCCGTGCATGTCAATTGCCCAACAACGCAATGCCGCAATGTCTCTCCTGTAGGCCATGCGCATGAGNGAGATGAATCGCTGGAGATTTTCACCACCATCGACACCGGTAAGTTTCATTGCAAGGTTCACATTTCCCTCGGCAACATGAGCCACTGCAAGTGCATCGGTTTCAGAAAGNCCATGACGCGCGGCGGTGAGCACACGCACGGTGTCGGTGTCGGGCAAGCGACGCACGGCTATGCGCTGAAGCCTCGAATAGATGGTGGGCAATATCTCCTTAGGGTTATTGCTCACCATGATAATGCGCGTATCGGCAAACGGCTCCTCAACAAGTTTCAGCAACTTATTGGCCGCTGAATCGTTTAACCTCTCAGGAAGCCAGATTACGGCAATCTTATAACGCGACGCACGCGCAGTGAAAGCAAGCGCCCGTCGCAAAGCATCGGCCTCGCCTTTGTAAATTACAGGTTGGCCNTTGATGTTTCCGAGCTTTGAAAGCCATACTTCCATGTCGGCATAAGGGCTCTCATCGAGAAACTCGCGCCACTCTTCAATCCAATCCTCACTCTCGGTGTCATCGGTTTTCTTATTGCCACGCTTGAGCATGGGAAAGCTGAAATGCACGTCGACATGGGAATGATGGCCGTGCTGGAGACACGACGCACACACGCCACAGCTATCGCCGCCNGGTGTGCGGTTCTCGCAATGTATGTACTGGGCGAGTGCCCTCGCCAGCATGAGTTTGCCGGATCCCTCAGGNCCCTCTATAACAATGGCATGTGGCAGACGATCTTCGTCGACCATGCGCCTGAGATGGTCAATGGCCTGTTGATTTCCTGTGAGATCGGCAAATTTCATAGCTACAACGAAAAAAAAGTCAGATCAAAATACAGCTTTAACCACATTCTCGACACTGCGGGTAGCATTGTGGCTGTAGTAATGGATCGACTTCACTCCATGGGCAATCAGATCACGTGACTGCTCAATACACCACTCCACTCCCACAGCTTTCGCCTCATTGTCGTCACGACATTTCATAAGCTCTACCGCCACTTCCTGCGGTAGATCAACTTTGAACACACGAGGTAGAAGCGTCATCTGACGAAGCCCCACTATGGGCTTGATACCCGGAATAATGGGAACGTTTATTCCCGCCTTACGGCACTTGTCAACAAAATCGAAATAATGGCGATTGTCGAAAAACATCTGTGTAACGATATATCCGGCACCTGCATCAACCTTGGCTTTGAGCATGGCAAGATCCATATCGGCATTGGGTGACTCCTCGTGTTTCTCGGGATAGCCTGCCACACCGTAGCAGAACTGCACACCGGTCTGTATGTCCATGTGCGTGCCATCAAGCAGATAACCGTCATTGAACTGATTTACCTGCTGAATAAGGTCGGAAGCATGTGCGTGTCCTCCTTCATTGGGTGTAAAGGTTGAATCGTGCTTCGCCTTGTCGCCACGCAGCAGAAGCAGGTTGTTTATCCCGAGGAAATTCAGGTCGATGAGCGCATACTCCGTCTCAATCTTTGTGTAGCCGCTGCATATAAGGTGAGGCACTGCAGGAATCTTAAATCTATTCTGCAATGCAGCCGCCACTGCCACGGTGCCAGGACGGGAACGTTCGGTCACTTTCTGATACAATCCATCGGAAGTAGACTTATACACAATCTCACTACGGTGAGTGGTAACATTGATATAAAGGGGCTTATATGGCATAAGCCGCTCAACGTTATCAAAAAGGCCTTCAATACCCCTGCCTTTAAGCGGAGGGAGAACTTCAAAAGAGAATCCCGGTCCGGGATTTTTTTCTATAATCGAGGGAACTGTGTCCATATAATTACGTTGTACAAGTGGAATGATTCACAAATTTAATCAAAGAATTCTTCAATGTATCAGAGATTGGCGACAAATATCACGAGTATCATCACCGGACATACATAGCGCAACAGGAATACAATCGCCGGCGCAAGCACTGCGAAAGCGGTAACGGGTGTCGTGAGTTCGCGACGCAACACATTGCGATCAAGCATCCATCCAGCAAAGATCGAGATAAGCATTCCGCCAAGCGGCAGAAGGATGTTGGATGACGTGTAATCGAATATATTGAAGATGTTTATTTCTCCGATACCCGGCAGACTCATGCCGGCCCAATAGCTGAATGAGAGAGCGCATGCCACGCCACAAACCATGGCAATCGCAATAATTACGGCACATGCTTTCCCACGGCTGACACCGCGATCCTGAGTAAGCCATGCGATGCCTATCTCGCTCATGGATATGGTGGATGTGAGCGAAGCAAGAAACAGCATGAAGAAAAACAGAGGAGCCCAAAGCGCGCCTCCACTTATCTGCGTGAATATTGCCGGAAGTACCTCAAAAACAAGTGTCGGGCCTTCCTGCGGCGAAAATCCGTAGGTGAACACTACCGGAAAGATAAGCATTCCAGCCATTAGTGCCGTGAGGATATCGAGCACCACGGTAACGGCTGCACTACGCACGAGCGGTGTCTCATCGGGAAAATAAGAAGCATAAGTGAGCATACACCCCAATCCCAGCGACAGCGAAAAGAATGCCTGTCCCATCGCTCCGATCACTACCGCTGGGGTAATCTGTGAGAAATCGGGCTTAAACAGGAATGCGAGTCCATCGGCAGCCCCCGACATGGTGAGGGAGTTTATGCAGAACACCGCAAGAAGCACCATAAGTGCCGGAGTGAGTATATTTGCCGCTTTCTCAACACCTTTCTGCACACCGCGCACTATCACACAGTAGTTGACCAGCAAAAACAGCACAGTCCACATGACAGGACGCCAGCCTGTGGTGAATTCACTGAACATCGAGTGCAGTTCGGCGGTAGTGTGACCGGTAACATCACCACGCAACGCGACAAAGAAATATTCAAGTGTCCATCCGGCAATCACTGAATAGAAGCTAAGAATCATCACCCCGGAAGCAACTCCGATAATACCTACAATCTTCCAGAAGGGCTGCCGAGGCTTGAGCTGACGGAAGCATCCGAGAACATTCATGTGAGTGGAACGCCCCAGCGCAAATTCAGCACAAAGCACCGGAACACCAAGAAGAAAAATAAACAGGATATAGATCACCAGAAAGGCTCCTCCACCATGCACTCCCGCTTCATAAGGGAAACGCCATATATTACCGAGCCCTACTGCCGAACCTACTGTGGCGGCGATGACCCCCAGACGGGTCGTGAATAACTGTTGTTTTGGTTTTTCAGACATAGCCTGCCAGGAATTTTGCTGTTAATCAATAATTTTATCCTTCGACCCGAATGCCGGAACTCAGCGGAGATCGTCGCGCGGAGTTGCGTGGTAGAGCGGACTGTCGTGATGATCAGTCGCGTCAGCAGCCGACTTGACGGCGCGTTTCCGCTTTGCATCAGGTTTCACAGCATCGGAAGCAGCAAGCGTGTCGGCATTCATCGGTTCCGGAGCTATTACTCCGACCTCGACAGGTGACGCTACATTGCGACGACTGCATAGAACAGCCGCCAGAATCGCTGCCAGAGTTATAATTGCAGCAATCACAAATGTAGCCCGAATCTGCCGGTGGGACATCATGNGAAGAGAAGCGGTGAGATAAGTATAATGAATATCAGCACCGGAGCCACCCACCTGATGATAAATNTCACNGGACGCAGAATCCATGACCTGACAGTGCCCTGATTGGTAATCTGCTCCTGAAGAAAGTCTTTCGGAGCAAACCAACCGAGATANATGCACGTGGTCATAGCTACAATGGGAAGAAGGATATTTGTGGCAAAGGTATCAAAAAAGTCAAATATAGTCTTGCCGAATATGCGAACTCCATCAAGAGTNCCTAATGANAGCGAGCAAAGAGTACTGAAAATGAACAATGGCATCAGTACAATCAGGCAAGCTGTCAGCCGCCGCATATTAAGGCGATCCTGAAAGAATGCTATGGTCACCTCNGCTATGGANATNGTGGATGTGAGTGCCGCTACAAGAAGGAGCATGAAAAACAGCGATGACCACAACTGAGTGAGCGGCATGTGGGCAAACACCTCAGGCAATGTAACAAACACAAGAGTGGTGCCCTGAATAGCCTCACCCTGCAAACCAAATGACATGATGGCGGGGAAAATAATTATACCCATCATCACGGCTACCAGAAGGTCAAGAACCGATACCGTGACAGCGGTACGTGCAAGGCGTGTGTCCTTNGGGAAATAGGATGAATAAGTAACCAGGATACCCATACCCAGGCTAAGAGAGAAAAACGCCTGGCCAAGAGCTCCAATGACAACCTTGGCCGTGAGTTTCGAGAAATCAGGGTGGAAGAAATAACTCAGTCCGGCTCCTGCCTCGGGAAGCGAAAGCGCCACAACACAAAAGATGAGCAGGATGACAAACAGCAGCGGCATGAGAAGGTTGGAAAGCCGTTCAATGCCTTTCTGCACTCCTGCCATAAGCACCATAAGGTTGATGCCTATCATGACATAGGTGTTGACAAGNGGGTCCCAGTCTTCCTGAATATATTGGTGCATGCGCTCAGCAAACTGCGCTTTGTAACCGTCAANNGACTCTATTGTCACCCCNGGATCCGGTGCATATAGATTTCCNGTAATCGACTGCCAAAGATATTCAAGCGTCCAACCTGCCACAACCATATAGAAACAGAGCACCATGTAGGAAGCAATCACAGCAAACATGCCTGTTATCCACCACTTTTTTCCAGGTGTGAGGTTGCGGAATACTCCGACGGCATCACTTTTTCCTCCACGCCCCAAAGCAAACTCCGATACCATGACAGGCACTCCAAGTAGGAATACACAAGCGATATAAACTACGAGAAATGCTGCACCTCCTCCATTGGCCGCTTCTCCAGGAAAGCGCCAGATATTACCAAGGCCAACCGCCGAACCTACCGTGGCAGCAATCAGACCAATCTTAGAACTAAAATTTACCTTATTTGTACTCATATCGGCGACAAAAGTAATAAATTTCAACGAAACCATTGCAAATAATTAAATATTGCAGTTTTCATGAATTAATCATGAAACAATACTGACAAAAGAGTGACANATATAGCACNACAGAAAGANNNACNTGANGNCACCTTATTTANATTGAATATAAATAAGCAAAATCTTGCAACTTGGAGTGTTCCTCACCCGATAGTTATATCCCAAAGGTGTTCCACGGAATAAGAGGTGTTGATAAAATTTGTTAAGAGNGAAAAGTTAAATCAAACGTATCACACAGCTAATCAAGACAATAATAAAGATGTTGATAACTTTTTTCGAGCAAAAGGCGCAAATCACTGAATTTCAATGCTCCATAAACAAATTGGGAAATACAAACGAAAACACACTTTTTTTTCGAGAAAAAATGCGCGAATTTTGCAAGTGAAAGAGAATAGGATCAATCAAGTTTACATTTCACACGCCGCCTTAAACACGCCTCAAAGGTAATGATTTCTACGGAGCTTGCATCAAAATGGGAAGAGTGCATGAGAATCTTCCGCGACAACATACCCCAGCCTCAGATCGAAGGTTGGTTCAATCCCATCACGCCACTTTCATTCAACGGAAGGAGGCTTGAACTGCATGTTCCGTCGCCATATATCTACGAGCACCTGGAGACCCACTTCATCCACATAATGAAGCCGGTTATCCGACGCATATTCGGTAATAACGTAGAGCTTTTCTACAGTTANAATGTAATCGGNAACGAAAAACAGTNGGAGGTAAAGGTAAAGANTGANGGCAGTTCAGCTGCAGCNNGCCNNAATTACGCATCGACAGCAGTAAGCCCGCTTGACTTCGGCCCAAAAGTAGAGGAGCTTCCTGAGATAGATTCACAGCTCAACCCACGCTACACATTTGACAACTACTGCGGCAGTGCTTGTAACAATCTCGCACGTTCGATCGGCGAGGCTATCGCAAATGATCCGAAATGCAAGACTTTTAACCCGCTCTTCCTTTACGGACCGTCGGGTGTGGGCAAAACCCACCTGATGCATGCCACAGGAATCGGCATAAAGGAACACACTCCGACCGCCCGAGTACTCTATGTGACNGCGCGCCTNTTCGAGAGCCAGTACACGGTGGCAACGCGAAACGGCAAGCACAATGAGTTCATACAGTTTTATCAGAGTATCGACTGCCTGATAATAGACGACATACAGGATCTGATGGGAAAAGAGAAGACCCAAAACGCTTTTTTCCACATCTTCAATCACCTTCACCTCAACCACAAGCAGATTATCCTGTCGAGCGACTGCGCTCCCGCCGACATGCACGGACTGCCTGACCGCCTGCTGACGCGCTTCAAATGGGGAATGACGGTTGAGCTCGAGCGCCCTGACCTCGATCTGCGCATGCAGGTGCTCAAACTCCGATCGGATCAGGAGGGAATCAGTCTTCCCACAGATGTCATGGAGTTCATAGCTCAAAACGTGACAGGATCAATCCGCGAAATCGAGGGAATAATGGTGTCAGTGATGGCGCATGCCACTTTCCTAAGCCAGAACATATCGGTGGGTCTGGTGAAGAATATCATCAACCATGCACCGGCAGCAACTCACCGACAGGTTAATTTTGAAATGATCACGCAGAATGTGAGCGGATATTACAAAATCGATCCTGANCTNCTGTTTACAAAAACGCGCAAGCGCGAAGTGTCGGATGCACGACAGATGGTGATGTACCTCGCAAAGAAGCACATAAACCTGCCATTCACAACCATTGGAGCTCGCCTGTCACGCACCCACGCTACGGTGCTTCATGGGTGCAAGTCGATCGAGGAACGACTTGTGTTTGAGAAACAGCTTCAGGAGGACGTGGCTGCAATCGAGCAAACTTTTGTGTAAAAGCCTTCATTTTTATAAAATATGAGAGAAAAGCGGGGATATGCGTCTCCGCTTTTGTTAATTTTTCGGAATTATGTTATATTTGNAACATCAATGCGAACCTACGGGGCAATGTAATTTGTTTCAGTACAAAAGCAACTAATTTAAATATAACTAAAAATGAACGTAGAAAGCATCGGCACTTGGGCCGGAATGGTGTGGCAAGCACTCAGTGAAGCTGATGTGCTCGGCATCAAACAGCTCAAGAAAATGACCAAGCTCAAAGACAAGGAAGTCTTTGCAGCTATCGGTTGGCTGGCTCGCGAAAACAAAATCGCAATCCAGCCCAATGNTGAAGACGCGAANGAACTTCTCGTCTCACTCGTGCCTGAAAACTGAGNCCGGAGCGGGGCTGACAGCTNTGNCCCCACTCTGCGTTTACCTGAACATCTTTCTCCTCTCCGGCACGCGCACTTTTTATAAGATCGAATCGGAGAGGATTTTAATGCTCCTACAGTTCCGACAGCAACTTAATGAACGAGAGATGCGGTATGACAGGAACATGACAGGACTGACATCCGCAACTTCTTTGGCACAATTTGTGCATATAAATATTCCGGGACACCGGCACAACCGCAAGACAAAGTCCCAACTAAATACTGACAATAAATCAACAAACAAAATAAACACAAAATATCATGAAGGTTAATCCACTTTCCGATCGTGTGCTCATCAAGCCCACCCCCGCCGAGGAAGTAACTGTTTCCGGCATTATCATTCCCGACGCAGCCAAAGAGAAGCCCCTCAAGGGTACTGTCGTGGCTGTGGGCCAGGGCACCAAAGACGAGGCTATGGTAGTAAAAGAGGGCGACACGGTTCTCTATGGCAAATTTGCCGGTACCGAGATCAAGATTGACGGCGATATGCTGCTGATCATGCGCCAGAGCGATATCCTCGCTATCATCGAGGAATAATCCACACACATGAAGTGACGAAAGAAAAAAGTATTTGCAATCATGGCAAGAGAAATAAAATTTGACATCAAAGCTCGCGAAGAGCTCAAGAAAGGCGTCGACGCTCTCGCTGACGCAGTGAAGGTGACACTTGGCCCGAAAGGACGCAATGTGATCATCGATAAGAAATTTGGCGCACCCCACATCACCAAGGACGGTGTGACCGTGGCTCGTGAGATCGAGCTCGAGGATCCGTTCCAGAACATGGGCGCACAGCTCGTGAANGAGGTTGCATCGAAGACTGGCGACGACGCAGGTGANGGCACAACTACCGCTACNGTNCTCGCTCAGGCTATCATCACTGTCGGCCTCAAGAACGTGGCTGCCGGCGCTAACCCCATGGACATCAAGCGCGGTATCGACAAGGCCGTGGCTGTGGTCGTGAACGGTATCGCCGCTCAGAGCCAGGAGGTGGGTGACGACCTCAAGAAAATCGAGGACGTGGCCCGTATCTCGGCAAACAACGACGAGGCTATCGGCCGCCTGATCGCCGAGGCTATGGAGAAGGTTAAGAAAGAAGGCGTGATCACCGTTGACGAGGCCAAGGGCACCGACACATACGTTGACGTGGTAGAGGGTATGCAGTTTGACCGCGGCTATATCTCGCCCTACTTCGTGACCGACACAGAGAAGATGGAGTGCGTGATGGAGTCACCNTACATCCTCATCTACGACCGCAAGATCTCAAACCTGAAAGATCTTCTCCCCATTCTGGAGCAAATAGCACAGAGCGGACGTCCGCTGCTTATCGTGGCTGACGACGTGGATCAGGAGGCTCTCGCAACTCTGGTTGTAAACCGTCTGCGTGGCTCTTTGAAGATCTGCGCAGTTAAGGCTCCCGGATTCGGTGACCGCCGTAAGGCAATGCTCGAAGATATCGCTATCCTCACCGGTGGNTCGGTTGTTTCGGAAGAGAAGGGCATGAGCCTCGANACTTCTGGTATCGATGTNCTTGGTCGCGCTGAGAAGATCACCGTGAACAAGGACAACACCACTATCGTCAATGGCGCAGGTGACAAGGATGCTATCTCGGCTCGCATCGGTCAGATCAAGATCCAGATGGAAAACACCGTGAGCGACTACGAGAAAGAAAAGCTCCAGGAGCGTCTCGCAAAACTCGCAGGTGGCGTGGCTGTACTTCACATCGGTGCTCCCAGCGAGGTTGAGATGAAGGAGAAGAAGGATCGCGTGGACGACGCCCTGAGCGCAACCCGCGCCGCTATCTCGGAAGGTATCGTTCCGGGTGGAGGCGTAGCATACATCCGCTGCGTTGCCGATCTCGAGAACCTCAAGGGTGAGACCGAGGACGAGACAACCGGTATCCACATCGTGAAGCGCGCTATTGAGGAGCCGCTCCGCCAGATCGTTGCTAACGCAGGCCTGGAGGGTGCAGTGGTTATCCAGAAAGTTAAAGAGGGTGCAGCCGACTTCGGCTACAACGCACGCACCG
>JAAVGC010000030.1 GCA_014800445.1 Bacteroidales bacterium
GTCGTCGCTTCTCTATGGATCAAATGCTATGGGAGGTTCGGTGAATCTTATTACACGTCACCAGAAAGAGGATGGTGTCACCGGACGCGCACGTGCTATGTTTGGCTCTTACAATACCCAGAAGTTCGCTCTGTCGTCGGGTATACGTAAAAACAAAGTGTCGGCAACCTTATCGGCGCAGCTTGATCGAAGTGACGGTAACCGTGCCGGAAGTGATTTCTGGCTGGCAAATGAGTTTATGCAGCTACGCTACGAACCGACCGTCAACTGGGCGACTGGTGGAACGCTTGAGATGACACAAAGTCTCGCCAACAATCCCGGTACCTTGCAGGATCCGCTCGAAAATATGTGGACAAAGATTTTCCGTGGCACAGGTGCGGTTTATCTTAGAAATTCTTATGAGAAGGCTGTGGGTGGAATGCAGGCCTATGTGAACTGGGGAACTCATAAGGTTGATGACGGTAATGCTCCCGATCAAGCCCCCACAGACTATCTTTTTCATTCTACCGACTATAATGCGGGTGTCACTCTCTATGAAACTTTCTATCCATGGCGCGATAATGACCTGTCGGCAGGTTTTGATTTCCAGCATTGGGGCGGACATGTATGGAACACCGATAAGGTTGATCCGTCGATTCGCTCAAGCGAGTCGGAGCACCATGTTAATGAAGTTGCCGGTTATGTAATGATGCAGCAGGGTATGTTCAGCAATGTGCTGAACCTTAATGCCGGAGTCAGACTTCAGCATGGCTCGGTCTATGGCAACGTTTGGGTTCCTCAAGCCGGATTTGTACTTCATCCGGGACGTAATTCGCAGATAAAGGGATCTTTCAGCAAGGGATTCCGTTCACCCAACATACGCGAGCTTTATCTCTATCCACCGGCCAATCCTGATTTGAAACCTGAATATATGCTTAACTATGAGGTTAGCTACAGACAGTTTTTTGCAGGAGGCGATGTGATGATAGGCGGAGCACTTTATTTTATTGACGGAAAGAACATGATCCAGACTGTCAGAGTCGACGGACGTCCGCATAACGAGAACACCGGTAGTTTCATCAATAAGGGCTTTGAGCTTGAAGGGGCGTGGAGAATTAACCGAGAGTGGTCAGTCAATGCTAATTACGCCTATCTTCACACTAAATCACTGATACTTTATGCACCCAAAAACAAATTGAGTACGGAACTGATTTACACTCCCGGCAAGTTCAGTTTCACACTCGATGAGACAAGTGTATGGGGTATGAAAAATGGTGCGCCTGACAATCATAGTGAAAATTATACCCTGTTGAATTTCAGGGGTGCATATACATTGGGTGCTAAAGTACCGGTGACCATTTCGGTGAAACTGGACAATATTACCAATAAGAAATATGAGGTGATCTATGGTTGTCCGATGCCTGGAACAACCATCATGGGAGGCTTGGAATTCAAATTCTGACAAGTTAATCGTTGACGGCAGTGAGGACAAGACTTTCAATACTATATTTCCTTCAGTCTGGTGTGTGAGGATGTTATCTGACTTGCTTCGGACAACTCATTGATGCCGGTGGGAAATGGTGGAAGTGGGAGGCGGATCAGGTGTGATGCGACTCTTCATGGGGAGCATGGCAATGGCCGTGGCTCATCTTCGGCATATATGCGCCGCTCATGACAGCGGCCTGGCTGCTGATTTTCAAAAATAAACGCGCTCCCTCTGCTTCAGCTTGAGCCGAGTACGAGCAATATTAGACCTACGAGAAGCACGGCAAGATCAATAAGTTTGGCCTTGACGTGCTTTTCGTGCAGTGCGAGTATGCCGAAAGTGAATGAGACAAGAACGCTACCGCGACGTATCATCGATACGACCGAGATCATCGACGAGTCATCGGACAATGCGTAAAAATATGCCATATCGGCCGCAGAGAGAAAGAGAGCGATGCAAGGTATAGTCCACTTCCATTTGAACGGAATGTCGCGCGCAGGGGCATAGAAACGACGAATTACGGCTATCGCTATTCCCATGATGATACACTGGTAAAACGAGTACCATGCCTGAACCTGCAAAGGCTCGTAGATGCGCAGAAGATATTTGTCGTAAAGTGCGCTTATAGCTCCGAACACTGTTGCGCCAAGAGCCATCCATAGCCACATGGACGCACGTGGGTTTTCCGACTCTTTTTTTCCTAAGCGGCTGATGAAAAAAAGTGAGAAAAAGCCAAGTGCCACACCGCAGCTTTGAAGCAGATTAAGACTCTCGGAAAATATAAGTAAAGCTCCGACGAGCACTATTACCGGACGTGTGGACGATATAGGACCTGAGATGGTGAGCGGAAGATGCTTTATGCTGAAATAACCGAGTGTCCACGATGCAAGCACAATTGCTGATTTCAACAGAATCCAGAGATGTGCCGAAGCATCTCCGCCAAAGATAGGATGCCCGTGCAAGAAATCAATTACGATGAACGGACTCAGCAGCAGGGCGCAGAAAAAAGTATTCCAGAACAGTACGGCCAATACATTGTTGGATGCCACAGATATTTTCTTGAAAATATCGTAGCATCCAAGCAGTAGGGCACTGGCTATCGCAAGTATTACCCACATGATTTTTATGTCTTTTTTATTTCAGTTGGCCGGTAGCGCGGAGATAGTCGGTTATGTATATCTGGTATTGTGTGCGTGCCTCAATCATGTTGGACCATGATGTCTGCCACTGTGCCTGCGCGTCGAGCATGTCGGTGAGTGAGGCGAGTCCTGCTTTGTATCTTACCTTCATGTCATCGAGACTAAGCTGTGCCTGCTGCATGGCCACATCGGCCGACTCTATGAGTGAATATCCGGTCATGACATTGTTGACGGTCTGTTGAGCCTCTATGCGCATCAGTCTGCGGTTTTTCTCAAGAGTAAGTGAGGCGTTTGTCACGTCAAGTTTAGCCTTCCTGACTTTGTGCATTCCCTCGCCCCAGTGGAAGATGGGAACGGATAGAGATGCCATGACTAACCAGCCGTTGCCTTTGGAATTGGAACTGAAAGGCTGCATAGAGCCGTCGGGGGCTTCGGCATAGCCTTTGAGCTTTATATTTCCGTAGGCTGACCATCCGGCTTGAAGTCCGAGCGTGGGCAGGAAGTCGGCACGGGTTATCTTCACCTGTTGCTCTTTAGCATCTATGTCAGCTTGAAGCAGGCTGAGTTCCGGGCGATCAGCTATGTCGGCCGATAGGTGCTGTGGCTGAGTCACAGGTATTTCTTTGTCGAGGGGCTCGATGGCTGAATCAGAGCTTACACCGAGAATATTGCAGAGTGCAAGACGGCAAAGATCGGCGCCACTTTCGACCTGACTGAGTTGGTACACAACCTGTGAGCGTCGTGCATCAATGCGCATGAGATCGTTCTTTGTGATCATCCCCACTTCAAATGATTTCTTGGTCTGCGAGTACACAGTATCGATCTGGGCAAGGTAGGCACGCATCATGTCCACCTTTGCGAGTACGGCAATATAGTTCCAATAGGCGTTATCGGCGTTGGCTATCACGTCCATGCGCGTCATGCGCTGCTGCTCGAGAGCGGCTTTCTGGCCGATTGACGCCAGGCGGTTGGCTGCCACGATCTTTCCACCGGCATATATGGGTTGGGTCAGGTTGATCCCAGCCATATATAGCCCTTTCATCGAGAGTGTCATACCTGAAAACTCGGAGTCGGGCGTACGGTACATGCCGGTGGCAGTCCCCGAGAAGTTGGGAAGATAGCCTGTGAAAGCTGCTTTCTTACCAAGTCGCGCCTGCTCGACCGAGTTACGGGCTATAGCTATGTCCTCGCTCGCTTCTATTGCCATATCCCGGCATTGGTCGCGGTTGATCCGAAGGGTATCGGCATGCGCTGCGACCGCTGACGCAACGATAGCAGAGAAAATTATATATCTGAATTTCATGCAGCTTTTTTCTTGACGTTGAAGAATAAGGAGTAGAATAGCGGCAGTAGCATGAGGGTAACGATGGTACCTACAAACAGTCCGCCGATGATTGTGACGGCAAGAGAACCGTACATAGGATCACTGATAAGCGGTATGAGTCCGACTATGGTTGTGATCGATGCAAGCATCACCGGGCGCACACGCGACAGAGTGGCACGGATTATCGCATCATATTCATCCACGCTCTCCTCAGTGATAAGGCGATTTATCTCGTCAACGAGAACGATAGCGTTTTTGACCATCATTCCTATCAGACCCATGAAGCCGAGTATTGCCATGAATGTGAACGGCGTGTCGGTGAGCAGAAGTAGCGGGACAATGCCGCACAACACAAACGGGAAGCAGATGAGGATGAGGAACACTTTTTTCCATCTGTTGAACAGAAGCAACAGCACTGCAAACACTATAATCATGAGAAGTGGCAGGAAGCCGAGAAGTGCCTGATTGGACTCTTCCGATGTCTCAAGCTCACCTACCCAGCGCATGTGATAGCCCGCAGGGAGTGGGATAGAGTCGATGGCAGGNCGAATCAGTTTCATGACCGANGCCGGNGAAGCCTCGGGGTTGAANGGATCGGGATCGGCTTCGGCCTGAATTGCGCGACGTCCGTTGTAGCGCGAGATCATGTTCTCGTTCCACACGATACCGGTGCTGTCGATCACGCTGCTCATGAGTGTGGTGCGGAATAGATTGTCGGAGATCTCCTGCTGTGAGGTGGCACCGGTAAGCAGNCCGCTCACGGTTGCTGGATCNACGTGGATGTTTAGTGTGCTCCATACAGGTATCGTCGTCAGATCCTCCACGCGCGACCCGTCGGCCTCACGCATNGTCACATACACAGGCACCATCTTGTCCTGGTCGTTGATCAGNCCCACGGCCATTCCGTCGGTGGCTGCCTGGAGGGCATTTGCCACGTCGGAGCGTGATATTCCTGCACGCTGGGCCCCTTCCTGCGAATAGTTGAAAGTGAGCTGATGNGAGGGAGCGTTCCAGTTGTTTTGTACNGAATATGGATCAATAAGNGGGCAGTTGCGCATGATTTCCTCGGCCTCNGCGCTCAGGCGCCGCAATACGGCGGGATCNGGNCCGGTAAATTCAGCTTCGATCGTGTGTGTCGAGGAGATGGAGAANTTATACTTNCGCGCTCTNATGTAAGCCTCGGGNGCTATTGACCGCAGNTAAGCGAGCAGATTCACCGAGAGCTTCTGCATAGTCTTGAAATCGNGGGTGTCCACAATCAGTTCAGCATAATTGTTGCCACCCGAAGGCATCGGACGCACGAAACAGTAGCGTGCCGGAGCCCCACCGGTTGAGAGTGCCACGCGTTCCACATCGGGGAAGGCTAGTGCGCTGTCGCTCAGTTCGAGCATACGTGCCGACACAGCGTCAGGATCTGACTGTGAAGGGAAATAGCACTCCAGAACAAACTGTTTGTAATCGAAATCAGGGAAGAAGATGTTACGCACAAACTTCATCGAATATCCGGCCACAAACAATATGACTATTGCNGTGATGGCCGAGATTGTCTTGTGACCGATCAGGAATTCGATGATGCGTTCGATNGTGCGGTAGACNATGTTCGGACGTTTTTCCTTAGNATCCTCTTCCTTTTCTGCATTCTTGTCATCTTTCGGAAGCCATGCGGCGGAGCACACCGGAACNTGTATNAGAGCAAGCACCCAGCTCACGAGAAGACTGACGCAGATCACAAGGAAAAGGTCGCCGGCAAATTCACCGGTCGAGCCGGGNGAGAGGTAGATNGGGAGGAACGTGCAGGCGGCTATGATTGTCGCGCCAAGCAGCGGGAGGGCTGTGTTTTNGCCAATGCGGAACAGGTATTGCGATGCNGGTAGTCCACGTTTGCGGTCGACCAGAATACCGTCCATGATCACCACTGAATTATCGACAAGCATACCCATCGCAACGATAAACGCACCGAGTGATATGCGCTGCAATGTGGTGCCGAGATGCTCAAGTATAGGGAATGACAATGCAACGGTAAGAATCAGACCCAGACCGATTATCACACCGCTGCGCCAGCCCATTGTGAAGATGAGAAGCACAATCACGATCAGCACCGATTCAAGCAGGTTGATCATGAACGATGAAATAGCCTCGCTCACCTTGTCGGGTTGGAAGAAAATCTTTTCGACTTCCATTCCGGCAGGGAAACGCTCCATGACTTCAGTGATGCGTGCATCGATGGCTTTACCCACATCNGGCACTATCGCACTATTTTCAAGGGTTATGGTGAATGTGAGAGCAGGCTGGCCGTTCACATAGAATACATTGCTGGCCGGAGTGGAGTATTTGCGNGTGACCTTGGCGAGATCACGCAGACGCACCTTCTTTCCTTCGGGAGTGTTTATNAGCAGATTGCGCAGATCCTCCTCATCGTTTACAGCTTCGGTCACTTCAATTGTCAGTCGGTCNTCGGCTGCCACGNGAGCACCNGCGTTCACTGTCTTAATGGCCGATTGCAGAGCCATCATTATCTGCGAAGGGATAAGCCCGTTGCGCGCAAGCTGGTCGGGAGTAAACTCGATTTCAATNACTTCAGAGCGAGTGCCGCCNATGTTGATGCGCTTTACGCCTGGCACTGTCACGAGATCGCGACGTAGTTCCTTGGCGTACTTCTCCATCTCGGTGTAAGTGTAGCCGTCGCCTTTGAAGGCATAGAATATNCCATANACNTCAAGCATATCGTCGACAACCACNGGNGCNTAGCATCCCGACGGNAGNTTTTGTGCCGANTCGTTNACTTTGCGGCGAAGCATATCAAAATGCTGTTCGATCTCCGTTATGGGCATCTCTTTGAGGAACTCCACATTGATCATTGCCTGNCCCTGACGTGCCTCACTCTTGATTTTGCGTATATCGGGCAGTGTGCGCAGTTCATCCTCAAGCATCTGAACAACGTCAAGTTCCACTGTGTGTGCATCGGCGCCCGGATAGATCACCACAACCGATGCCTGCTTGATGGGAACGGCAGGATCCTCAAGTTTGGGCATACTCTTGAAAGAGAGCACACCCATTATAAGGATGGCTGCCATGAGCGACCAGAACAGAGTCGGGCGCTCAAGAAAAAATTTGGCAAGACGTGTCATAGCAGTCCTCCGCGATTGGTTGATGAGGATTTTTCGATGACTCTCACATGTTCACCGTCGATGAGTGAGTTAACGCCACCTGATACGATTTCGTTGCCGGGATGCAGACCGGAAACAACGGTGACAGTGCCTTGTGCGCCATCGCCGCTCACGGTCACGGGAGTTGCATGCACGGTTGAATCAGCGGGATTAAACACCCACACACTTGTCACCCCATCGTTGTTGAATACAGAACGCAGCGGAACTTCAAATGCCGGTGTGGTAAGTGAGTCGGCAGGTGCGGATGCGTCGTTGCTCACCGATACTACCAGATTCATACCTGAAGTCAGGCGTGTGTCACGTGAATTGAGTCCCAACTTGAGTTGATACAGCTGGTTATTGTCGGCTTTTGGAGTCAGGCTTATGAAGTTCAGGTCGATGGGGATGTTGCCGAGCAGACTTGATGAGCCTGAATAGTGACTCGCTTTACCATGATTGAGGTATTCGGCTGCGGGAAGATCAACAACCACTTCCAGTCGCGAGTCATCCATGAGTTCGAAGACGGGTGTACCGGCATCTACCATTTCGGCCTTTTCGAAGTTGGATTTGATTATCACACCTGACGATGGGGCATAGAGATGTGTGTAAGCAAGTTTGTTCTTATTCATCTCAAGCTGGACTGCCATCTGTTGTATAGCCGAAGAAGCTTTTTCAAAATCGTTGTCCGACATGTTTCCTGAAGCATATAGCTGTTTTTTACGCTCATGCTCAGCCACAGCNTGATCATACTGGATCTGAAGCTGACGCACTCCCAGTGCATAGTCTACGGTGTCAAGTGTTGCAAGCAGTTGGCCTTCTCTCACATGATCNCCCTCCTTCACATATATACCGGTNATTTGTCCCGGAGTTTTAAATCCGGTTGATATGGTGCGTGTTTCTTGAATAATACCGGGAAAGTTGCGTGAAAAACTGCCATCGGTTGCTTTGGGCGAAACNAGAAAAACNTTGTGTACTGTGGTCCTGGGCGCTTTTTCAGTGTTGTCGGCCGAGCATGATGCAAGAGCAAGACAAGCTACTGATATCCATAGACTTGAATAATAATTCATCGGNGCAAGATCTCTTTGTGTGACTTTATGATCGATTTATTGTTATGGGTGACAAAANTAATACTATGCTATATTTGCTAAAAGGTTGTTTTGGCTAATGTGTTGGTCAAAATGTCGNATTTNNTTTGACCTGATTATGATTAATAATGGAGGCGGGATGTCCAGAAATCAAGGAAGCGGCGGGCNACNACAANGCTGTCGTTNTGCCNNAGNACAAANNGGCGTCCNTCNTNNCCGAGAGTCTTGATCATTGAAGGCTCTTGGATAATGTGCTCCAGTGTGTCAAATATCATTGCATCGTCGGGNTNACANCCTAAGATCGGGCGTAATTCATGTTCGCCGATGAAATCATAGAACTCAGGTTCGTTGCCGCTGAAAGTCACCAGTCCCATTGCCATAGCAAGAAGGGCGTTTGTGGCGGGAGTATAGGAGTATAGCTGGTCAAGCACNACATGAGCTNNNNGCATACGNCTGATATANTNGTCNTANGGNAGATTCTCNACNANATCAAGNGATGNTTTGTCNGGGNTNTTNNTCTANAATCCTGCGGGCTGCGGTAAGCAGACGGTCAGTGCCTTTCACAAGTTCNCGNCCACGCTGGACGCCGATAAAAAACTTTATGCAGCCGGGGTCGTCGGGAATGTTTACCGGCGTGACGGCCGTTGTGTCGATGGGGATACCGGCGTAGGCGATCTTCTCAGGTGGAAGCACNCNGNNGAGTGAAAGNTAGTATTCATAGAGNACNGCCACTGCGCCGTCAATGCTGTCGTAGACGCTCTCCTGCAACCGGCGCATCGCGGGGGCACACCATCGTGAGCGTGCTTCGGGATCGGCAATGGGCATCGGGGCACGCTCTTGCCCGATTTTCCACTCCGAGTAACGCAGCGGTGAGTCTGTGGCACAGCACATCTCTATGAAAGGAATGTCGGTACCGAGTGCCGTGAGGAACACCGACCGGTTGTGGTCTTTCAGGAATCTGAAGAAATCAAGAATGCGCCCCGGGCGGAGTGACAAGAAGTTGGGGTTGGAGATGGCCACTATGTCGTAGCCGGCAAAGTGGTGCCGCTTCATGGCGTTGAGCCGCGCCCAGAGCCATGCGCCGCCNATGAGTCCCGGGCGGCGCGAGAGGTCAATGTCGCGCCGGGTGTGCATCCACCGTGAGCCATCTGAGGCCACCACAACATTGTAGCCGAGCCGACGCAGGGCTGCTGCCAGTGAGTTGTGGCAGTTGCTCGCGTCGCCGACAAGCAGGATATTCAGCGGTGTCATCAGTCTTCCATGTGTGGTGAAACGTGGAAGCTAAGTTAATCATTGGCATTGAAAACTTCCTTATAGTCGGCGAGAAAGCGGAAAAGATTTTTCAGTCCGATTGTTAGGCCTAATACAAAACCAGTAATAATCCCGCATGTAAAGTATATGTTGCGGTCAGATGCGGCGTATAGCAGTCCGATGAATAGTAGGTCGATGGGAAGAAATATGGCAATGAACTGAAGATGGCGTTTGCGGCACATCCATGCTTTCTTCACAACATCGAGTACNGGCATNGTCGTNACAGATATGGATGAAATCTGGTTGTAGAGCCACCAGTCGAATATCGAAGCGGCTATGATCACNGTATTGAATACGATGAAACTCCACAATCCCCATGTTGGTGAATAGGTGTGATGGTTNAGAAAGGAGAATGAAGCGGGTATCACGCACAGCCCCATGATCGCAAACCTGCGGTAGCGTCGGGCGAGNTTCTGNAATGCNGTNNTGCGACGNAGGTCGNNTATGGGATTNTCCATNCGCGATTTTCNNTNACNGACAGTCNTTCNATATGNTNGGAAAGCTTGCGCCAGTTCTCCGATAGATTTTTGTCGAGTTGTTCCATAGTGCGTGTTGTTCAGATGTCTTCCCGGTTATTGAGTTGAGCCAACTTTATGCGTATGCGGCGCAGGCGGGTGGCGATGGTGTTGCGCGGCATACCCATGATGTTTGCGATTTCTTCATAATCAAGTTCCTCAAGCCGCAGGAGCATGATGGAGCGGTCGATAGGGTTGAGACATGAGAGAAGATAATGCAGACGCTCGACTGAATCATTGTCGGGTGTGTCGGCAACGCATTTCTCGGCATAGTCAATGCCGAGGATGCCCCGGTGCTTCTTTGTGGTGCGCGCAGTCGAGACGCATGAGTTGATGGTAATACGGTAAATCCATGTCGAGGGTTTTGATTCGCCGCGGAATGATTCAATGCCACGCCAGATGTTGAGCCACGCATCCTGCCGGAGATCGTCAAAATCGTTCAGGTCAGAGGCAAAGGTGAAACATATCTTATCGACAATTGTGTTGTAACGTGAATAGATCGTCATAAAGAACTCCTTATCGACAGCGCTCTCGGTGTGGCTTTCGCGGCTGATAAGCAATAGGAAATGCCATAAAATGCTTCTTGACGGAAATATGGTGTATGACAGAGTCTGCATTCTTGGTTTGTTTAATTTCAGCTATATGACGCAGGTTGTGTAAAGATAGTTTCATGGAAAATAAAAAAGCGCACAAAAAAGTGCGCTTTTTTGATAATGTGTTGTGCCGCGGTCAGCGGATGTTGTCGCGGATGTAGGAGTTCAGTATGAAAAAAGCCGGCTGTGCCATGCCGCCGTGATCAAAGCCGTCAAGTTCGAGCAGCTTTGTATCTTTGTGTCCCACGAGTTTCATCATGCGGGCAAGATAGGCGTTCTCCTCATATCGGCCGTAAAGCTCCAGTTCACGATCACCTGTGATCAGAATGAGCGGTGGACAG
Organism: Bacteroidales bacterium; assembly: GCA_014800445.1. GTDB lineage: Bacteria > Bacteroidota > Bacteroidia > Bacteroidales > Muribaculaceae > JAFLTL01. The sequence continues at coordinate 10,920 of JAAVGC010000030.1, forward strand.
TCGGGGCGCACCCAATAGAGTGGCGCGGTCTCGTCAATGATTGCCCGGAGCGGATCTATTCCATCCATCTTGCGGGCGTTGAAATGCGTTATAGCCTGCCCGCTGAAAGGAACGTAGGCTGCCACAGAGTCGGCATCCACGCCATATTTTGCAAGCCACGACTTATCGAGGCAGAGCATCATCGACAGATACCCTCCGGCCGAGTGCCCCGAAACAACAGTCTTGGCCGGATCGCCGCCATATTGCGATGCGTTTTTCATTGCCCATGCAACAGCTTCGGCGGCATCGTCGATAATGTCGGTAACGCGCACATTGGGGAGCAGGCGATAGTTGACGCCTACAACAACATAGCCTTTGTCCCTGATCGCTTCAGGCAGCTCTTTAGAACCACCTTCAAGTCCTCCGCCATGAAACCACACAACGACAGGTGCATTGGTGGCACTGTCGGGATAGCTCACGTCGACTTTAAGCCTCTCGGTGGAATATGTGTCGGTTTTAGCCGAGTAGGGAATGTCGCGCACAATCTTGTCGGATGCCGCCCATGATGAAAAGGCTATAAAAGCAACAGCTGCGGCTGAAAGAACTTTGCGCATCACTTAAACAGTTTTTGAGCGAAATCGGTGAGATATATGCGCCAGTTGCGCCAGATGTGGCCACCTGAAGTCTCTACATACTCGTAGGGGAATCCCTTGAAGTCGAGGTATTCGCGGTAGTCCTTGTTGTTCTGGTAGAGGAAATCAGTGCTTCCTATGGCTATCCAGTAAAGTTTGGGCTTGTTGGCGATAAAAAGAGTCTCCATCTCCTTGTTGAACTCCTTGTCGGCTTTCATGCGCTCAGCCATCGAAACCTTCTGATCACCGCCCATGCGTACGGCTGCCGAGAACAGGCCGATATAGTCAAATTTGTCGGGGAAACGCTTTGAGATGGCAAACGAGTGTCCGCCTCCCATCGAGAGACCGCATATAGCACGGTTCTGCTTATTTTTCGCCACCTTGTAGTTCTTCTCGACGAAATTTATCACGTCGAGGAAACTTTCATCCATTGAAGCCTCAGCCTTCGGGAGAGCTACGCCACCACTGAACCTGGGCTGGTACATGCCGAAATCCCATTCGCCGGGAGCGGCCGCACAGTTGGGATTGCCATTGGTCATCACCACAATCATCGGCACCGCCTTTCCGGTTGCGATGAGGTTGTCGAGAATCTGTGCGGCACGTCCGAGCTCCGACCATGCATTCTCATCACCTCCGGCACCATGCAAGAGATATAGCACAGGATAGTTTTTACCTTTCTCGTAACCGGCAGGAGTGTAGACCGTCATGCGGCGGTTGAGTTTGAGTGTCGGGCTGTCGTACCACACTTTTGATAGATTGCCGTGAGGTACATCGTTGACGCTGTAGAGATCGCCGCGACTACCTTTATCGCCCTTGATAATGAAAATGCTTGTCCATGTCGCCACGTCGCGGTTCTGATATATGTTCGACGGATCAAGCATACGCATACCGTTGACTACGAAATTGTAGGAGTAAAGTTCGGGATCAAGCGGTTGCGAGGTGAAGCTCCACACGCCTGCCGAGTCCTCCTGCATCTTCACCGAGCTGGTATTTTCCGGAAGGAAGTCTCCCTGAAGTTCTACAGTGATGGCTTTAGGAGCATGAAGACGGAAAGTCACTGAGTTGTCTGGATTTATCTCAGGTGATTTTACCGTTGCGCCTGAGAACAAGGCCTGCTGAGCCATTGCCGATATGGTTGCTGCTGCGAGCAGTACCAATGTGATGAATCTTAATCTCATAAAAGTTGTGTTTATCTTGGAATGAGTTGCAAATTTAATGAAGTGAATATGTGATAATATGCGAAAATGGCCATCAGCTGACATTGGTGATTATTTCCTTAATGAAACGCCGTCACCATCAAAGGATATTTCATTCACAGTGAGTCCCGGACGATATGAAAGCATCGTGCGGCGTCCATCAATTTCTACATCAATGATTGAACCATTGAATTTAGGACGGTTGTACACGACCATTCTCACCGGAATAGTCTCTTTGTCTGCTATACGTGCCGGGATCGCATAGTTGTGAGCTGTCGATACATCTCCTCTTTCGGCGAGAGTGCGTGGTGTATCATCGGTTGATGAAGCAAACCATGCGCGGTCGCTGTCAAGATTAAGAGTCCATAGATTTCCATTACCGAAATCCACGGTTGCTTTTCCTTTGCCAGTCTCATCTGGTACTATCGTGAACTCGCTTATAAATGACTCCGGTGTGGCTACAGCCGTCGTTGGATCCGGCATAACCTTATCAAGATTGGGCACCATCTCCTCTACCCAGCGGGTTCCAAGTGTACCATCTTCACTGTCAGCAATTATCTCGTGTGTCACGAGAGCGCCTCCCCAGTTTTGCATCTTTACCCAGCCCGACATCATTATGCGCCCGTCGGGGAGAGTCGTTACCGCTGGAACCGACAGGCCGTTGTAGCAGTCCTGTCCTGTTTTTGCTATGCTTTGGAATTCCGTCAGAGGTGCATTGACAGGTTTTGCCCACATACCGGAGAAACCACCGATCACATAGTCATGATTGTCCACAACGAAGGGGAATGTGCAGTCACCGCCGGGAGGAAAATTAGCATTGATACACTTCCATCCACTATTGAGTGAGTCGCTTTGCCATGTACCGCGCGCACCGTAGTTGGCATACATCATCAGGCTTCCCACTGAATCAATGAAAATGCTTGGATTCTCACAGTAATGAAATAACTTATGTGATTTTTCGAAAGTCAGTCCTCCGTCATGGCTTACCGAGTAGGTTGATCCGGCTGGGATGAGAGCTGTGATTGTATCGTAGTCGAGTGATGCNGTGTATCCGATGCTGTCAAATGCGGCCTTCATCATCGGTAGGGTAGTACGCTCGGCNGGGAATAAGCGTGTTGTATGAAGTCCGTAGCTCAAACATAGTTCGCCATCGTAAACAAAGGGAGTACCTGTACCCACGGTTTCCCACTGCTCATCNAGNGGNACNGCNGCTTCNTGNTCTTCCCANNTTANAAGATCNGGGCTNGANATATGCTCGAAATAGTGTCCNCCGGTTCCGAATTTGCTGCTATGCCCGCGTCTGTCAAAAAGATAAAATATATGATATCGTCCATTGTAGTAGCATGCTACTACATCACCTACCCATGCATTGTGATACGGGGGAGTCCAGTATTGTGGAATATCAGTGATTTTGTCGTCGCCTCTGACGGCGTTAAGTGCAGGGGTGAAGAATTCTACGTTGGCAACGTTATTTGCTACTATTGTCTTATGCTCCCCGATACCAGGTGTTCCCACAGGGAAATCATTATCGCAAAGGCGACCGTCCACATAAAGCGTAAACTGATTGCCCGTGTAATTCACTACCACCTCATGAGGTCCGTCGTTTAGTTCCTTAACCGGAACGCTTATTGTCATCTCACGTTCACGTGCTGGGTTATGTGTTAATGAGTCAGTCAGATAAATGGTAGCGAGCAATTGCTGGACTCCGTCGTCGGTCGGTGATGCACTATGCACATTGACAATCCCGTCTATTTTAATTAGTTCCGTGTTATCAGGAATCTGGGACTCTGTATTGAACTTTAAGCTGAAACTTTTGGCAGTTTCATCGCTCAAAGTGGCTGTACTCTCACCGTTTAAAATATTGATCGGCTGATTTTTTTGTGTAAAAGTATAATTTCTGCTCAGCATCTGTAGCGATGCCTCTTTCTTTTGGTTGCAGCTGGTGAATGTGGCAACCACTGATGACAATGCAATAGCAGCAAGTAGTCCCGACGAGATAAATTTTGGTTTCATTAATCAAAAAATTTTTATTTGAAACAAATATACGTTTTCCTTACAATTAAAAGCAAATCCAAAAGAGAAAAATAAAGCAATTGCGGATATAGCCATTTCTCAGCTATATCCGCAATATGACGAAATCGGATTTTTGTTGATGTTATTTGGTTGTGTCGTTCATCTCGACCACAATCATCACGGGATAGTGATCCGACGGAGTGCGGGCTACAAACTCGCCATCCTCGTTTTGTGTGCGGTAGGTATCGGTGAGCACGCCATATTTCTTCACGTCAAACTCGGGCGAGAGGAAAATGTGGTCGATACGCTGAGGATCACCGTTTGCTTTCAAGCGGTTGCCTGAGGGCTTGTAGTTATTGAAAGTAGCAGCCTCGATATAGCGGAAATCGGCGGTGTCGTAGGCATCTTTCATTATGCCTGATTCGTTGAGTAGAACATAGCTCTCGCTCTCCTGATCCACGTTGAAGTCTCCGCTGAGCATTACTGGCAGAGGCTCGGGGAATTCCTTGATCTTCTCAAGGATCAGCTTGGCACTCTCGGCGCGGGCGACTGTACCCACGTGATCCATGTGCAGATTGAAGTAGACAAATGTAAAGCCTGATTCTTTGTGGCGGAACTTGCCCCAGGTGCATATACGGCGGCANACGGCATCCCAACCGAACGACACGCTGTCGGGGGTCTCCGACAGCCAGAAATCGCCGTGATCAAGCACATCAAACTTGTCGGTGTCGTAGAAGATGGCTGCATGTTCACCTTTCTCGGCTCCATTGTCGCGTCCTACGCCGATATATTCATAACCGGGCAGATAGCCTTTCAAGTCGTCGAGAGCTGACCGGAAGCCCTCCTGTGTGCCGAAGATGTCAAAGCCGTGGAACTTGACAACATCGGCCACATGCGGGGCACGCTGATCCCAGCCATTTCCGGCGGCCGAGTCACCTTTGTTGATAAGACGGATGTTGTAGGTTGCCACAACCATCGAGTCAGGCTTTTCTGCCTTTTGTGAGCATGCTCCAAGAAGCATTACGCCAAGAGCACTGAGAAGTATGATCTTTTTCATGACGGTATAGAAAAGTGATTTATTGATTTATGCAAAGTTAAAATTTAGCGGCATTTTTTGAAACACGTTTTGCGGCTGTGATTTCACTTGATCGTTTCCACTACGATCATGATAGGGTAGTGGTCCGACGGCGTGCGTGCCGTGTAGTCGGGTGATTTCTCTGAGACTTGCTCTTTCCCTGAAGCTTTCTGCTCATCAGTGAGGCGTGCGCGGTAAGTGTCGGTGAGCACACCGTAGCGTTTCACGCGAAATCCGTCGTTGACAAACAAGTGATCGATACGTTTCTCGGTGTAACGGTAAGGTTCGAAAGCAAAGTACGTTCCATTGGGAGCGTATAGGAATTCGGCGGCATCATAAGAGTCACGCACTACGCCTGAATTCTGCAACAGAGCGTACGGCTCACTGTGCTGGTCGGTGTTGAAATCGCCGGTTACAATTACCGGATTTCCGTCCGATAGTTCCTTGATGCGTTCGAGCACAAGTTTGGCACTCTCTGCACGTGCCTGCACCCCACGGTGATCCATGTGGAGATTGATGAAGAGGATTGTATCGCCGCTGTTGCGGTCGCGGAATTTGCCCCATGAGCAGATGCGCTTGTGCATGGGAGCGTCCCACCCTTTACTCGGACGGTCAGGAGTTTCCGATAGCCAGAAATCACCATGATCCACCACATCAAATTTATCGGTTTTGTAGAATATGGCCGAGTGTTCGCCGGCGTGGATGCCGTCGTCACGTCCCACGCCGATGTAGTCATAGCCGGGCATCATCGACAGCATATCCTGAAGCTGATGGTATTTTCCTTCTTGTGTGCCGATTATGTCGAAGTCGTGAAACCTGATGAGCGAGGCAACATAAGGAGACCGCTGACCCCAGCCGTTTCCTGCTATTGAATCATTTTTGTTGGAGTAGCGTATGTTGTAGGAACCAAGTCGGTATTCCGTAGCTCCGGCACACAACACGCAGGCAACTGCAAGAAATGTGAAAATCAGTTTTTTCATAATGGATGCTTATTAATTGCCGGGAGAAAAGACACATGGGCGCGACAATTGCGTCGCACCCATGATCTCACATATAGCAACCAATCATTGCTCCGGGATTGGGATTACCAACCGGGATTTTGTGTCAGGTTAGGGTTGAGCTGACGCACTACCTCAGGGATGGGGTAGAGGTACTGGCGCTCGGGCCATGAACGAGATGCGCCTACATTGTCTTTCATCAGGTAACCGCCGTTGACAGGCACAACATTGATTTTATTGTTTTTGTTAGTGCCGATATAGAGGCCGATAGAGGCCATACCTTCGGGAGCGGCATCACCATCATAGAAACATACATCGTCAATGCCGTCGCCGTTCATGTCGAGAGCGGTATTGAGTGCCGGGATAAACACACCTTCCCACGGATCAGCGGTGTAGAGGTCGATCTGTGCCCAACGCTTGAGATCCTTGATGCGGAAACCTTCAAGACAGAGCTCGATGGCACGGTCACGGCGTACTTCGAGGATCACGGGATCGCTCACACCGGGATAGTAAGAGGCGATGTAAGGCTCAGCCTGAGTCGGCTTGCTGGTGAGTGTGCCGGTCTGTGCAGTTCCACCGGTGATACCGGCACGCTTGCGCAGTGTGCCTATTGTCTTTGCCCAGTCATCATCTGTCATGGTTCCGAGTTCAGCCTTTGCTTCAGCGTAGTTCAGGAGCACCTCAGCATAGCGCATGAAAGGCACGTCGTTGTAGTTGTTGGCACCGTCATCGCAGCTAACGTCGTCCATCACATACTTTGTGAACTGGTAGCCGGTCATTGAGTGACCGGTGAAGTTTGCAGCTGTTGTCTCGAATGCTCCCTGCCCATTCTTGCGGGTATAGTCGTAGGCACGTATAGTCTGGTTCAGACGTAGATCGCGATCAGTTGTCTCGGTCACGAAGTCTTTGTAGGTGCCGTCGGCATTGAATTCATTATAGGGAGTTCCGTCAATGTTAAGGTAGCTCTTTGCAAACTTGCGCGACATGCTCATGTGGGGGCCATAGGTCGATGAATTGTACCACCAGTTGGCGTAACCTTTACGGAGAGTAAGATCCGTCTGTATGCCGAGCATTACCTCTTGTTTCACTGCTGCGTCACTGATAAAGAGTTCGCGGTAGGCACCACGTCCGTTCTCGTAGGCTTTACCGTCATAGATTGAGTACGGGCCATTGTCCATCACAGCTTTTGCTGCATCGGCGGCAAGCTGGAAGAGTTGTGCCGGGGTGTACTCAGTGCAACCTGTACGGGCGAAGTCAAGTTCGTCGTTGGCATGATACTTGCGCCATGTAGCCTCAAACAGACAGAAGCGTGACTTTAGCAGATAAGCTGTCCATACGTTGATATAGTTAGCGTTGGCAGTGGCTCCTGTCTCGGTGATATTATTTATGGCATAATCCAGATCATCTATGATGTGACCGATTATCACATCACGTGAGTCGCGACCATTGTAGAGTTCCGGATCCTCAGGGCTGTTAAACACCTTGTCGATCCAAGGTACTTCACCATACTGCACGAGTTTGTCGAAGTAGAAATACGCTCTCCACATACGGGCCTGACCGTTGTAGTTGTTGCGCACACGCTCCTCGACAGCTTCATTCGTGTTGTTTTCAAGGAAGAAGTTGATGTTACGTAGTGTGCTCCACGACCATGATGTCGAGGAGTTGATAGTGTATGCACCCACTTCCATGCCTCCGACAGTGTTTTTGGGGCCATAGTCAGCGGTTGCGTCCTGCTGGATGGCACTCTCCGGGCTGGGTAATGCGTTGTAGAAAGATGTCGCGTAGGTTTCTATGCCTTTTTCCGAGCTGAACACCATGTCGACCGATGCCGCCGACTTAGGTTCTTCGTCCATGTTGCAACCGGTGGTAGCAAACCCCAGTGCGATCATCGGCACTATATATTTATATGCTTTCATTGTGTTGTCGTGCTTTGTGATTAGAAAGTGACGTTAAGACCGACACTGATCGACTTCATCATCGGGTAGTTGTAGCCGTCGCCGGTTGAGCTGAATTCTGAGTCGGTACCGTAGATGTTGCTCACATTAAGGTCTTTTGTGTGCTTGTAGAGCGGTGACCAGGTGAAGAGATTTTCACCCGATACATAGATGCCAAGCTGCTGCATGTGGAGCTTCTCTATGATTTGCTTGGGGAAGTTGTAACCCACCTGAATGTTTTTGCAGCGGAGGTAAGCCACGTTCTGCATGTAGCGTGTGTTGGCACGCGATGTACCGCCGTAGAAGGGAGAGTAGTAGCCGGCATAACGGGGGAGATATGCATCGGGATTATCCTCGGTCCAGTAGTTGCCGAGATGCCATGAAGGAATCTGTGCATAAGGACGATTGTACTGACCCCAGAACACAGCCGCCTCGCTTGAAGGATACCAGTCCTGTTTACCNACACCCTGGAAGAANGCGTTGGCATAAATGCCGTTCCAGTCAAGTGAAAGGCGGAAGCCGTAGATGTAGCGGGGAGCGGCGTTACCGATGATCTTGCGGTCACCCGGATCGTCCACTGTGTTTTTGCCGCGGTCGATATAGCCGTTGCCGTTGAGGTCTTCGATTTTGATGTCACCGGGNTAGAGCTTGNAGGTCNTCGAAGTCTGCATGAGCGGGTTGTAGTAGCTCTGTCCGGCGGCCTTGGCAGCAGCCTCGGCAGCGTCGATCTCCTCCTGAGTCTGCCACAATCCGTTGCAGACGAAGCCCCAGATTTCGCCTATGCGCATACCCTCGTAGTAGTTGCCCGAAGCTGACTGGTTATTGTTGGAGCTCAGAGTTTTGTTGGCGTTGTTAAACTTGTCGATGGTCGAGTAGTAGTCGGCCAGAGTAGCACGGATGCTGTAGTTGAACGGCTTGCCTGCAACCTGGAAAGCGTCGCGCCACTCAAGTGAAAGNTCNTAACCGTAGGTGCTCATATCGGCNTAGTTACCTTTGGGCGATGATGCTCCGAATACATCGGGCACTGTCGGACCTGCCACGATCATATCCTTGGTCTTGCGCTGATAGTAGTCGCCGGTGAAGAGAAGACGGTTGTTCATGAAACCGAGATCGATACCTATATCGTAGGTTGTCACGGTCTCCCAGGTAAGTTCTTCAGGAAGAGCTGCGGGCGATGACACATATTTACGTTTTGTTCCGTCAAATATTACCGAAGAGTCAGAAACGCCGAGTGTCTGCTTGTACTGGTAGTTGCCGAGGCCTACAGCATTACCGAGCTGACCCCATGAAGCGCGGAGTTTTGCATTGTTGATGATGTTGGGATCAACTGCCCACCAGTGTTCCTGATTCATGCGCCATCCGAGCGAGAGTGAGGGGAAGAGGTGCCAGCGGCTGTCGCTGCGGAAANGTGAGGAANCATGCGTAGCNNCCGTTGAGCTCTACGAGATANNGGTTGTCGNNAACGTAGTTNGCNCGGAAGAAAGCGCCACCGAACTGGAATGCGCTCCATGACGATGTGATCGACTTGGCATCGGTGCCAAAAGCGAGATTGATGTTTTCAACGTCATTGGTAAGCAGATCGTCGTTGTAAGCATANAGCTGTTTGTAACGCGACTTCTCGTAGTTCCATCCGAGGAGTGCGGTGAAGTCATGCTTTCTGTTCCAGATTTTATGGAATGTGGCGTAGAGGTTGGTAGCGTAGTAGTTGGTGAAGTTGGTTGTTTCGGAGATATAGCTCTGNGTGCCGGANATGGTTTCAATCTTTGAAGTTCCGTCATCGTTCACCTGTTTTGCNTACGGTGTGCGCACACGGTGGATGGTACGGTCGTAGCTCTTACGCTGGAAGGTGAAATCACCATTGATGGTGAGGATATCCTTGTAAGCGTTGGCTACAAACGAGATCGTGTTCTTGTACTGGTAATTCTTGATGAAGTGTGTCGAGTTACCGTAGAGCAGGTCGCCAACAGTATATACACCCATGAATGACATTGTTCCGTCGGGGTTGAAAAGNGGCTGACATGGCTTGTACTCGTCAGAAATATTACGCCAGACGTTACCGTTACCTTCACTATAAGTCAGNGGCATTTCGAAACTNTTGTGGGCAAACTCGAAATTGTTGCTTACCTTGAGCCACTTGGTCATCTGATATCCGGCCTTGAAGCGGAGGTTGTAGCTGTCNTAAGGATCGGAATGNTTGTCGGAGTTGAACAGACCTGAATAGTGNTAGTAACGGCCGGAGATGAAGTAATCAAACTTGTCNTCGGAACCCGAAACAGAAAGATTCTGGGTTGTAGCGAAAGTGTTGTCCTTGTAAAGAAGATCGTAAGGATCGCCNCCTTCATTATAGTAAACGTAACGTCCCTTGGTGCCTATTGTACCGTCGGAAACTACTGTGCCGAAATCTCCGGTCTCCTTGCGACGCTTGTACTCTTCAAGCCATGCTACAGAGAACTGCTGTGACTTGTTGATACCTGAAGGATTTGAGAAATTGTAGTTGTAGTAGGCGTTGTAGAAATGTTCTGCCCAGGTGTAGCCGTCTNATACAACATCGGGAACATTCTGCGGACTCTGGAACGAGTAGATAGAGGAATAGTTGATTTTGGGCTTACCCACCGATGGGTTTTTAGTGGTGATGAGCACAACGCCGAAGGGCGCGCGTGCACCGTAAATAGCAGCTGAAGCTGCGTCTTTAAGAACCGAAACCGAAGCGATGTCATCAGGATTGAGGAGTGAAGGATCACCTTCTACACCGTCGATCAGCACGAGAGCGGCACCTCCGTTNACTGAGCCGGTACCACGCACGTTGAAGTCAGATGAACGGCTGGGTTTACCGTCGGATAGTGAGATATTGAGGTTGGGGATAGCACCNTCGAGCATTTGAGCNACATTGGCAGCCGGACGCCCTTCAAATACCTCGCTGGTCACCTGATCGACAGCACCGGTGAGGTTCACTTTCTTCTGTTGGCCGTAACCCACGACTACAACTTCCGAAAGNTCCTGCGACTCGTCCTTGAGCACGATGTCGAGCACTGTTTCTGACTCTGCGATGGCTTTCTCAAATGAGGAGTAGCCGATGTAGCTTGCAGTGATTACGGGCTTATTACCGCGCAGCACGATAGAATACTTACCGTCGATGTCGGTTGCGACACCATTGGTAGTGCCTTTCTCCATGATTGTCACGCCAGCCAGCGGATCACCGAGTTCATCGGTGACTGTACCGGATAGTTTGTGTTGCGCCGATGCCGCCAAAGCGAAGCACATCACAANAAGCATTGTGAATGTTCGTAAGAATCGGNTCATAATGTTGGTTTATAAAATTAGTNAATAGTTTTGTTTCGTAATCANGCTCGCTAATTAACGAAATTGTTAAGATATATAAAAACGGGGGGGGGGGGTATAACTATTATTAATCTAAATTAACTTTCGTTTAGNAATNGACTGNGNTTTATATAAAATAATAATATNGAAAATATGTTGTATAACATGTTTTTCGGNTTCNGNAAAGTNGTGTGGAGCGTGGCAGGGGATATGATATTTTAAGTGAANTTTTTTGAATATTGTCTNCGATAAAACACTTTCGTTACAAAAAAACNGATNCCATCACANTGTGATGGNATCCAGNAAAATGAAAGGTGAAATTATATTTTGAAAAGGTTTCTTNTGATTACATCAATGACCTGCCTGAGCGCTTTCAATCATCTGCTTGTTGGCTGTGATATAGATTTCCACGCGGCGATTCTGGGCGCGTCCCTCAGCGGTGGCGTTGCTTGCCACAGGATTGTTCCAGCCTTCACCCACGGCTTTCAGTCGGTCAGCTTTCACGCCGTGCNCTTCAAGATAGTCGACAACGCTTTCGGCACGCTGCTTTGANAGACGGTCATTGACCTGCTGGCTGCCTGTGTTGTCAGTGAAGCCCACCACGGTCACGTCGGTGTTGGGGAACTGGTCGAGGTTGTAGGCTACGCGGCTGAGAACGGCCTGTGCGGCAGCCGATAGGTCATATTTACCTGTTTTGAAGAGTACCGCATCACCCATCACCACCTTGATGGCATCAAGATTGTTGCTGTCCTTCACGCTCTCGACCTTGATCGACTCAATGGCCTTGCGATTGGCTTCGATAGCCGCACGGTTGGCGTTGATGTCACTGCGGTTATCAGCTATATCCTGGGTGTTCTGGTCGGTTTGATTCTGAAGAGCGGCGAGCTGTTGCTCCAGATCCTTTTTCTGCCGTTCCATGGAGTTACCCACTGCAGCTCCGGTACCTGCACCGAGTGCGCCACCCACCAGGGCACCTATCCACGCGCCCTTGCCGCCGCCGATAAGCGCGCCGATTCCGGCTCCTGCCGCAGCACCTGCCGCACCGCCCGCAGTGGCTCCCTGACCGGTCTGGCTCATGCCATCCCATGAATTTTTCAACGAGGCGCATCCACCCATCATCAATGATCCAACACAAACTGTGGCGATTACGGCAACACGGCCGACATAACGTGAAGTAATATTTTTCATAGCTTTTCAGTAAGTTTCATGACGTTTAATATTCTATTAACAATGTTTAATGCAGAATGTATCACACAAAATTAAAAAAAAATCACTCGCGTGCGCAAAATATGTAAAAATATGTAACAGGTGTACGAAATCAGGTGTTACAGTGTACGGAATCGGACAGATGTCGAAACGTGCATGTGCTGATTATCAGCAATTTTACTGTTTTGGCACGGTTTTAGCTTAATATTTGGCATAAGATAAAACCGCAAACAATTTTTACTTGATAATGGATAAAATAATTCCTCAGGAAGAAATCAACAGAGCCCGCCGCAAACGCTGGGTGAAGATGGGTGGTGTGATCGCGGGTGTCGTTGTCGTGATTATTCTGGTCTCGTCGATGTTCCGCAGTAGTGTGGCGCGCAAAAACCTGTCGATAGGTACGGTTTCCACAGGTACGATCGAGTCGACTGTGTCGGCAAGCGGTAAGGTTATACCCGCACTGGAGGAGAAGATAAATTCTCCTATTTCTACCCGCATCATGGAGGTGTTTCATCATGCCGGCGAGCAACTCACCGAGGGAACACCGCTTATGCGTCTCGACTTGCAGAGCACGGAGTCAGAGCTCGGCAAGATGCGCGACGAGGGTGAGAAACGACGTCTTGCTCTCGAGAAACTGCGTCTGAGCAACGCCACTACGCTTTCCAATCTTGAAATGCAGATCAAGGTCAAGGAGATGGAAGTATCACGGCTCAAAGTTGAGCTTCAGAACGAGCGTTACCTCGATAGTCTCGGCAGCGGCACCGGCGACCGCGTGCATCAGGTGGAGCTTTCCTACAATACCGGCAGTCTTCAGCTCGAGCAGCTACGCCAGCAACTTGCCAACGAGAGGCGCGTTAAAGACGCCGAAATTCAGGGGATGGAACTTGATCTCAGTATCTATGCAAAGGACATGGATGAGATGGCCCGTAAGATGCAGGATGCTCAGGTGACTATGCCTCATGATGGTACACTCACCTATATCAACAACAGCATCGGACAGCAGGTGTCGATGGGGGAGCACATAGCCACAATTGCCGACCTCAATCATTTCAGCGTCGATGGTGATATAGCCGACTCTTATGCTGACCGCGTCGTGGTGGGTAATCGCGCTACGGTGAAGATAGGGAAGACTACTCTCGACGGAACGATAAACACGGTTACTCCCATGTCTAAGAATGGTGTAATGTCGTTCACCGTGAAGCTCGACGACGATCAGAACCAGAGTCTCCGCTCGGGAGTGCGCACCGATGTATACATCAAAGGCAACATCCTTGACGATGTGGTGCGTATACCCAACGGCAGTTACTATACCGGCCCGGCGGTCTACGATATGTTTGTGGTTGATGGCGACGAGCTTGTGAAACGCAAGGTGACGCTCGGTGGCTCAAACTGGG